>JAFTPY010000373.1 GCA_017463035.1 Lachnospiraceae bacterium | reverse complement strand
GTCCACACCCTCACGCTCATTCTCCGGCAGATAAATCTGCGGCTTGAAGCTGGAGCTCTTGGTGGAAAGACCGAGGCTTAAGAAATGCATTCTCAGCTGCTCCGGCGTATAGAACGCCAACAAATCCTTTGCCATCGGCGGCTTGATTTCAGAGCTGGAGCTTGCCTTCTTTTCCATGAACAGAATATGGCGGTTTGCTATAATCTGCGGAAGCTTCTTATAGTCGATTTTCACCGGCTTGCCTGCCTCTGCGTCTGCTGCCGCAAACATAGCCATTTCGGCAATACCGTAGAAGTAGATGTTGTCCTCACCGATAAACTGGTACACCTGGGAGTCACCGCCCATCCACCATTCCATCCATTCGGACGGGTTCTTGCCGCGTTCTTCCAGACATGCCTTTGTGAAGGAAATCGGTGCCCATAAGGACTCCGGCCATACCCAGAAGGTCAAATCCTTGTTGCCTTCGCACTCCGGCACCGGCACACCCCATTCAATGTTACCGGACAACCGGAACGGTACCAGGGTCTTACCGGTGCGGCAGTTGATGTTACGCTCAGCGAGAGCCGCTCTTGCCTTGTCACGGTCATCCAAGGAGGCAAATACAAAGGTCACGGACGGCTTCTTTTCCTCGGCAATGATTTCGTGTGCCGGGAACGCTGCGGTCAGTTCCGCAAGACCTGCCTCATAAGCCGCATCAAAGGCATCCTTATCCGGTGCACCCTCGCCGGTGTAGGTCTTCGGATTCGTAGCAATCAACTTCTTCTGCACGTAAATAACCGGCTTCTTTAAAAACTCTTCAATGGTATTTAAAATATACTTACGGGTATTGGTGTTCGCACGTACCTCGTTAATATACTCCTGCATCTCATCGGTAAAATTCTCTAAAGAGAAATACCAGTTCTTGACCTCGATAATCTCCGGAGTCTTACCGGACAGCATGCTCTTCGGCTCGATTAACTCCGACGGCATATACTGGTGACCCAAGTCACACTCATCCGCATAGCCCTTTTCGGAGCAGCACCCCTCAATCGGACATTTGCCCACTACCTGTCTGCCGTTTAAGAGTACCTTAAACTCCGGATCGTAGAACTGCGGTGTGGACATCATCTTTAATTGTCCTCTCTCATAAAGAGCCTCAAACAGCTCCTTGGAGGACTCTACATGATGCTCTGCTCCGCGATATAATGCGGAAGCACCGTAGTAATCCGGATAAATCTCGTATGCGTGTAAGGTATCCTTCTGAATCTTGTGATTCTTTTCCACGTAATCATGAATGGTCATGTCCGCCGGAATCACACCGCTCTCCTGCTGCTTACGGAAGCCCTCCAAAATCGGAGAACCGTAGCAGTCGGTACCGGATACGAAAATCACGTTTTCCGCACCGATACGGTCACGCATAAAGCGCGCAAAGGTATCTGCGTGTACAAATAAGCCACCCACATGACCGAAATGCAGTTCCTTGTTGCCGTACGGCATACCGGAGGTAATGACTGCCTTTTTCGGAAATACCGGACGTCCTTCCGGCTTTCTGAACTCTTTTCCCATAGTTCCGCCTTTCTGTTGACGCGCTTCCTTTGGGGTTCTTCCTTCGTGTCTAGCGTTTTACATTTTCCACGAAAACCCGCTCTCGCTCATGCACCGACGTAGTGGACACTAAGCTCGATAAAACCTCATGCCTATAGAGTTTCACTTGTGAAACTCTGCGCCGTGCGCAGTCGCTTGCGACATCTACCGCATGCGCACGTGCGCATCCTGCGGAGCAAATATATGGAATAAGTAGTTCGCAGAACGAACTTATTCCATATATTCTGACGTCGGCTTATGGTTTTCTTAGGATAATGTAAACCGCTTCGACACGTGATAAGTTCCATAGAGGAAGCGCTGGTTCATTACAAATTGCTCGATATATTATCCGGCGACTATCTGAAAATCAAAGATTTCAGATAAGCCGGTTTCTTTGTGACGTCTGTAATCAATAAATAACTTAGATTTATTTTACTACGATGTTATAGAGTCTGCCCTTTACGTAGAGCTCTTTTACGATGTTTTTGCCTTCAAGGAGTGCTGCGATTGCTTCGTCGGCGTGTACCTGTGCCTTTACGGTGGCTTCGTCTGCTTCTGCCGCTACCATGAGCTTTGCCTTTACTTTACCGTTCATCTGTACGGCGATTTCGATTTCATCTTCCTTGATGGCTGCTTCATCGTAGGTCGGCCACGGCTCGTAAGCGATGGTGTTGTCATGGCCTAAGATGCTCCAAAGCTCCTCGCCTACGTGCGGGCAAATACAGGAGAACATCTTAACGAAGCCTTCTGCATATTCCTTCGGGCACTTGCCTGCCTTATATGCCGCATTCATGAAGATCATCATCTGGCTGATGGCGGTATTAAAGCCCAGTACCTCAAAGTCGGAGGTTACCTTCTTTACAGTCTGGTGATATACCTTGGTTAAGGTGCCGTCGTTGTCCTCAGTCAGATTATTCGCATCGGTGAAGAAGTTCCATACACGAACGATGAATCTTCTTGCGCCCTCAACGCCCTGCTGGCTCCACGGCTTGGACACCTCCAGCGGTCCCATGAACATTTCGTACAAACGAAGGGTATCTGCGCCGTAATCTCTTACGATATCGCTCGGATTTACAACGAATTCCGGGAATCTCTTACCCATCTTAATACCGTTGGAACCTAAAATCATACCCTGGTGAACCAACTTCTTGAACGGCTCCTTAACCGGGGACAAGCCCTTATCGTACAGGTAACGGTTCCAGATACGGGAGTACATAAGGTGTCCTACCGTATGCTCCGGTCCGCCGATGTATAAGTCTACCGGCATCCAGTGCTTTAACAACTCATAGTTTGCCAATTCGTTCTCATTATCAGTCTCGATGTAACGAAGGAAATACCAGCTGGAGCCTGCACTACCCGGCATGGTAGAGGTCTCACGTGTACCGGTTACTCCGTTATGATTGTACTGCTTCCATTCGGTTGCATTCTCAAGCGGTGCCTTGCCGTTCTTTCCCTTGTAATCGGAAAGCTCCGGAAGAATTAACGGAAGCTCCTCATCGTCCAATACGTGAATATTTCCGTCTTCTAAATATACGACCGGAACCGGCTCGCCCCAGTAACGCTGTCTTGCAAAAATCCACTCACGGAAGTGGTAATTTACCTTTCTTCTGGCAACACCCATTGCCTCTAACTTCTTCGTAATAGCTTCCTTTGCATCCTCTACCACGTAGCCTGTGAACTCCTCGGAATTCATAAGCTTGCAGCCCTTACCGAGGTAATCATACTTTTCAAAAGCTTTCTCGGAAACGTCGCCACCGTCAATAACCTGAATCATCGGAATATTGTGAACGATAGCGTACTCAAAGTCACGCTGGTCGTGGGACGGAACTGCCATAACCGCACCTGTACCATAGTTTGCAAGTACGAAATCACCGATGAAAAGCGGCACTTCCTTGCCGTTTACCGGGTTGATGGCGTAAATGCCCTTTAAGCAGCAACCGGACTTGGTCTTGTTCAGTTCGGTTCTGTCCATATCATTCTTCTTTAAGGTCTCTGCGATATATGCCTCTACTTCTTCCTTATTCTCGATACGCGGCATCAAATCCTTTACAATCTGTCCGTCCGGAGCAAGTACCATAAAGGTAATACCGTAAATCGTCTCAATACAGGTGGTGTAAATAGAGAAGCTTCCTCCGCCTACAATCTGGAAATCCACCTCAACACCTTCGGAACGTCCGATCCAGTGACGCTGCATTTCCTTGGTAGACTCCGGCCAGTCAATCTCATCCAAACCTTCTAATAACTTATCCGCAAAGGCAACCTGGTCGATGACCCACTGCTTCATGTTCTTACGAACCACCGGATAACCACCGCGCTCGGACTTACCGTCGATTACTTCGTCGTTGGAAAGCACGGTACCAAGCTCTTCACACCAGTTTACCGGCATATCGATGTGCTTTGCATAACCGTCCAAATATAACTACTTAAAAATCCACTGGGTCCACTTATAAAACTTCGGATCACTGGTAGCCAGCATCTTGGTCCAGTCATAGTCAAAACCAAGCTCCTTTAACTGCTTGGAGAAGGTCTCGATATTCTGCTCGGTAAATCCGTTCGGATGATTACCGGTGCTTACCGCATACTGCTCTGCCGGAAGGCCGAAGGAATCGTAACCCATCGGATGCAATACATTGTAGCCCTGCATACGCTTCATACGGGACATAATGTCCGTAGCGGTATACCCCTCCGGATGACCTGCATGAAGGCCTACGCCGGACGGATACGGGAACATATCCAAAGCATAATACTTCGGCTTACTAAAATCCCAAACATCGGTTTTAAAGGTCTGATTCTCTTCCCAGTACGCCTGCCATTTTTTCTCTATGACACTGGGATTGTACGTTTTTTCCATACTAATATTAGCTCCTTTCTTATCGTTGCGTGCAGTACGGTGCTTCGCACCATCCATCTCCACTTCGTTTCGGTCGGTGCATAGCCAAGGTCCCCCGGACCTTGTGCACCCTCGCGGCACAGCCGCTCGGTCGTGGGCGCGTTCGCATGACTGCGCAACCTTTGAGAACAAGTTCTCAAGGTAGCTCGCATGCTCACTTTGCCTGCACGCAAAAACAAAAAGGCTCTCGTCTCTTAAAAAGAGACGAAAGCCTAATCTTCCGCGGTACCACTCTCATTCAGAGGTCTGCCATGCAGACTCTGCACTTTTCATCCGTTAACGGAGATGAACCGCTGTCCCCTACACAAAACCGCATTATAATGCGCCCCTTCAGCGACAAAGCTCCAAGGTCTGTTCCATACATCCCGTTACCGCCTCGCACCACCCGGCGGCTCTCTGAAAACAAAACTGCATGTACTATTCCTTTTCCCTGCATTTTCATATACATTTTACTATATCAAAAAATCAGGATTTGTCAAGGGTTTCCTACGATTTCTCTTAATACCAGTCATCCTCATACTCGTCATACCAGTAATCGTCGTCATAGTAATAATCATCCTCATAACCGCCCATGCCCGGAAGTGCAACATCACCGTTCACCAAACCTTCGAACATATCCAGCAAATCATCGTCTACCTTTCCTTCCAAACTTTCAAGGAAAGCATCCCAATCAATATCCTGAACCCAATCCATCAAATCGGACTCATCCTCTGCCATTGCGACTTCTTTTTCCTTCGGAGACTTGATTTTTCCGGCTGTTCCGATTTTGCTGCTCACAGAGAATGCTCCCAGCAACTTATCCTCTTCATAAAGGGAAAGCGTAGCTTCCGACTTATTCTTACTGCTTTCTTCCTTAAGCTCCAGTACCAAATCACCAAGTTCAAACGGGAAACCGTAAAGTTCTTCTTCCAATGCGCTTACAGCGGCACTTCCGAGGGATACCGTAACCGTACCGTTAAAGTATCCTTCTTCCAACTCCTTCAACTTAATATCCGTCAAAGTAAACTCAAGAATCTTCAGGCCGGCAGCCTTCAGCTTAAACTCGCCGTCCAACTTAGAAGAAGTCTGCTTTCCGGTTCCTTCTAAAACAACCTTTACTCCGTTTACCTTAACTTCAAACTCAGAAGCATACTTGCTGCCCTTCTGAACCGTAAGACTGGAAACCTCTACATTTGCTTCTTCTACTTCTACAACACAGCCCATAAGAGTTCCCTTGTTGTCAGCGTAAAACTTTACTACCATCTCAAACTCTTCTTCATCCAGACTGTCGAGCTCGTCTTCCAGTTCCTCTAACGCTTCTAAAAACTCCTCATATACTTCGTCCGCATCTGCGTCCTCATCAAGTTCCACTACAGCGTACATGATTTCCTTAATGTCTTTATCTTCCTTTAATTCTTTAACAATAACCTCCAGCATATCCTGCAGGGTTCCCTCATCGATGGTGGCTTCCAATACGGTAAATGTATTCGTAATCTCGTCTACCTTTACCTCTTCCTTGTCCTGCTCCACATTCTCAATACAGGAAATTGCCAAATCGGAATAACGCTTTAACAGCTTCTCTACCTTAGCCTTCTCCGGTAATGCTTTATAAATCTTCTCATACATCTCGGTTGCTTCGTTAATATCATCGAAATCCATACCGTTTTCGTCCAAAAACTCTTCCAAATCCATACCGAGATAGGTCTCGTTTAACTCCGGAACCTGCATATATCCCATTTTTTCCGTCATGTTTGCCAATAAAACAAGACTGATTAAACGATTATCATTTAATGCAAGGCCCATATCAAACTTATAAGCATCCTTCGTGGAATCCGCATTGACCAAAAAAGAAAGCTTCTCCATCCAGTCAAAATCCATATCGGTTGCTTCGCTGATAAGATCTCTTACATCCTCCCCCAGTGTAATGCTGAGTTCATTTTCACTGCTCATATCCTCAGCCGCAAACATACTCTCCAGTGCCATATCGTAGCCCTTTGCGAACTGCTCTGCCCCCTCATCCGAAGCATTTTTCAATAAATGCTGGAGATAGCCTGCCGGAGAAGTAAACAGCTTCACTGCCGCATTTCCGATTTTCGGTGCATTGGCAATCACTGCAACAAGTACAATTGCAGCCACTGCCGCAATCAACACTTTTATGTTCTTTTTCGGTGCAGTCTTACTCGTAGCCTCTGCCTTCGGGCTTTCCGCAGCGGACTCCTGTACCGGCTGCGCCGAAACAGTCTCTACCGGAGCCTCATCTGCTTTTTCTTCTGCCGGGCTGTCATCATTCACCGTCTCAAGCGTCTCTTCTGCCCCCCCTGCTGCTGTCGCCTCCGCAACATTCTCTTCAACTGTAACATTTTCTGTAGCCTCTACGTTTTCTGCCAAATCGGTCGTTTCATCTACAGACTGCTTTTCCATTTCATCACTCATTTTATATCCTCCCTCTTTACTGTGCTAAAGCATTAATAATATTACTATTATTGTCGCTTTTTGTCAAGTGATTCAATGAGCAAAACAGGCTCCGTAGCATATAATTTACTAATCTTACCGATAATCACAACCGCACCTACCGCAACGGCAGTTAAAATAGCGTATACGAAGACATACGCTGTCCCCTGTGAAATCACATTGCCGAGATACGGCGTTGCCAGGCCGTTTAACACCGGGGACACAAAATCCACGGCAAAATGTGCCGCGAAGGCAATTCCTACACCCATGAGTGCTTTCTTTTTATATACCATATAGCACACTAACAAACTCATGGCCGTATGGAATAACACACAAAGGATTCTCTCGTACCCCGCCAAATAAAACGCATAGCTCGGTGTTTCTATCAAGGCTGTCTTTATCTGATTCAGCTGTTCCACAAGCTCTGCCGTATTCGGTACCGGCAACGCTCCGGTCTGCGCTACCGTTGCATCAAAGGCTCCGCTGTTTATCATAACCGCATAAAGTAAGTTATTTACATATGTCATTCCAATCAAAAGAATTGCCTCAATTCCGCCGTGTCCCAGACCCGCTGCCACGCCCTGCTGATAATTCATGTTCTTTTGCAAAATCTTTGCTACCGCAAACCGCGCCACCACCTCAAATAACGCTGCCGTCATGGCCAGAATCAGACAATACACTATGTAATGCTTCTCCGCAAAGCTTTGGAACCACGGAAATGTTCCCAGTACATTTAACACCGGAACCCGAATGAGTACCTGAAGTACAAAGAATCCTGCCGCACCGAGCAACCATGCCTTCCAAACACCCTTGCCCTTATTTTTTACACTATACACAATTGCCGCAATAATCGGCCCCAAAAGTGTAATTACAAGTGTTACTATAATACCGATAAACGCTCCTGTACTTACCATAATTTTTTCCTCCTGTCTTTCATCTACTTCTTCTTCACCATTTGTTTCTCAAGGCTTGTTGTTCTTTATCGCATGGTCGGCAAGGGTATTGTAGCATTCAAGCATCGCATCACTATCCGCCACTGAAAACCCGAACCACTTCCCGTTCTCTCGTTTTGCCAAAATAAAATACTTCGCCTCCTTATCCATCATTGCCTTACCGTTTCCGTAACCCTTGAAGTGATAATCTCCCATAGCAAAACGCTCCGTCCCGGTTCCCCATACACGGGAAATTTCCGGACGCTCCGTAAGTAAATACACCTCTGCTACATCATCAAACTCCAACGATTCTTTGTAATACAGGCATCCTTTTAATTCCAGCCGCTCCG
>JAFTPY010000372.1 GCA_017463035.1 Lachnospiraceae bacterium | reverse complement strand
GTGAGATTTTATATAAGGGCAGAGACGATAAGTTCATTTCCCTCATGGACCTTGCTTTAGTTGGTATGAAGAAGCTTCGTGCCGACGGTAAGCTTGAGGATATGGAAGTATCCGACGAAATCAATGCCTGCTCCATTATCGTTCCGATTGAGATTACCAGACCGGACGGTAAGAAGGAAACCGAAGAATGGTTAATTTTCTTTAAGAATGAAACCCACAACCACCCGACGGAAATCGAGCCGTTCGGTGGTGCGGCAACCTGTCTCGGCGGTGCTATCCGTGACCCGTTGTCCGGCCGTGGTTATGTATACCATGCAATGCGTGTAACCGGTGCGGCAGACCCGACCCTTCCGATTGCGGAGACCTTAGAGGGTAAGCTGGCACAGCGTAAGATTGTTACCGGCGCTGCTTCCGGTTACAGCTCCTACGGTAACCAGATCGGTCTTGCAACCGGTTTGGTAGATGAAATTTATCATCCGAATTATGTGGCAAAGCGTCTCGAAATCGGTGCGGTTATGGGTGCAGCTCCGAGAAAGAACGTAATCCGTGAGAACTCCGATCCGGGCGATATCATCATCCTTATGGGTGGCAGAACCGGACGTGACGGTTGCGGCGGTGCTACCGGTTCCTCCAAGGCACATACCGCTGAGTCCATCCATACCTGCGGTGCAGAAGTACAGAAGGGTAATGCTCCGACCGAGCGTAAGCTTCAGAGATTGTTCCGTAGAGAAGAAGTAGCAAGCATTATCAAGAAGTGTAACGACTTCGGTGCAGGCGGTGTATCCGTAGCCATCGGTGAGCTTGCAGACGGTCTTCGTGTAGAGCTTGATAAGGTTCCGAAGAAGTATGCGGGCCTTGACGGTACCGAACTTGCAATCTCCGAGTCCCAGGAGCGTATGGCAATCGTTGTTGATGCCAAGGATGTAGACAAAATGCTTGCTTTTGCGGCAGAAGAGAACTTAGAGGCTGTTCCGGTGGCTGTAGTTACCGAGGATCCGCGCCTTGTACTTGTATGGAGAGGCAAGGAAATCGTAAATCTTAAGCGTTCCTTCCTTGATACCAACGGTGCGCATCAGGAGGCAACCGCAGAGGTTACCATGCCGAAGAAGGCTGACAGCTACTTTAAGAAGGGTGCATCCTACACCGCATCCCGTATTACGAGAAAGACCGCAAAGGGAGAGACCGTACTTTCCGGTAAGACCGGCCTTAAGGGCGAGTGGCTTTCCATGCTTGCGGATTTAAATACCTGTTCCAAGAAGGGCTTAGTGGAGATGTTCGACAGCTCCATCGGCGCAAATACCGTGACCATGCCGTACGGCGGTAAGTACCAGATGACTCCGGTACAGACCATGATCGCAAAGGTTCCGGTACTTGACGGTGACAGTGAGGCGGTTTCCATGATGAGTTACGGTTTCGACCCGTATCTTTCCAGCTGGAGCCCGTACCATGGTGCGGTTTATGCAGTAATTTCCTCTGTTGCTAAGATTGTAGCAGCAGGCGGTGACCATACAAAGATTCGTTTCACTTTCCAGGAATTCTTCCGTCGCTTAGGAACCGATCCGAAGCGTTGGGGTGAGCCGTTAGCTGCACTTCTCGGTGCATTCGAGGCTCAGGTACAGTTGGGCCTTCCGTCCATCGGCGGTAAGGACAGTATGTCCGGCTCCTTCCAGGATATTGATGTTCCGCCGACACTGGTATCCTTTGCCGTAGATATGGCAAAGACCTCCGATGTAGTAACCGGTGAATTCAAGAAGTCCGGTAACGTATTAGTGAAGTTCGAAATGAAGAAGGATTCCTACGAGCTTCCGGATTACGCAGCATTTGCCGAGCAGATGAGCAAGATTACAAAGCTGGCGCAGAATGGCAAGATTGCTTCCATGTACGCTCTTGGTGCAAAGGGTATCGCAGAAGCGGTTTCCAAGATGGCATTCGGTAACCGTCTCGGTGCGGTTATCTCCGACGCAGTAAGTGCTCAGGAATTGTTTGCTCCGGCATACGGTGATATCCTTGCGGAAATTTCCAAGGATTGTCTGGATGCATTAAACGAGAGCGGCTTAGAATACAAGACTGTAGGTACCGTAACCGAAGCTCCGATGTTCGTATACGGCAACGAGACTGTAACCATCGAAGAGGCACTGGATGCTTGGACCAATACCTTAGAGAAGGTATTCCCGACCAGATCCGGTGTAAAGGAAGAGAAGATTGAGCATCCGTTATTTGATGCAAAGACGGTATATGTAGCGAAGAATAAGGTGGCAAAGCCGCGTGTATTCATTCCGGTATTCCCGGGTACCAACTGTGAGTACGACACCATGCGTTCCTTCCGTGATGCGGGCGCAGAGGTAAGTACCGTGGTATTCCGTAACCGCAACGAGCAGGACATCAGAGAGTCCGTAGATGCATTCGAGAAGGAAATCCGTAATGCACAGATTCTCATGTTCCCGGGCGGATTCTCCGCAGGTGACGAGCCGGACGGTTCCGGTAAGTTCATCGCAACCGCATTCCGTAACGCAAAGATTACCGATGCGGTAAACGATATGTTAAAGCAGCGTGACGGTTTGGTTCTCGGTATCTGTAACGGTTTCCAGGCAATTATCAAGCTTGGTCTTGTACCGTACGGTGAGGTAACTCCGCAGAAGGAGGATTCCCCGACCCTTACCATGAACAGCATCGGACGTCACATTTCCAAGTCCGTATACACCAAGGTTGTAACCAACAAGTCTCCGTGGCTCATGGAGGCAGAGCTTGGCGGCGTTTATGCAATCCCGGCTTCCCACGGTGAAGGACGTTTCGTAGCAAGCAAGGAGTGGATCGAAAAGCTTGCCGCAAACGGACAGATTGCAACCCAGTACGTTGACCTGAACGGCAACCCGACCATGGACGAAGACTTCAACCCGAACGGCTCCTACTTCGCAATCGAAGGTATCACCAGCCCGGACGGTCGTGTTCTCGGTAAGATGGCACACTCCGAGCGTCGCGGTAACTCCGTAGCAGTGAACATCTACGGTGATCAGGACCAGAGAATCTTCGCTTCCGGTGTGAAGTACTTTAAATAAAATAAGAGTTGAGATATACAGGCACGGGACTTTGTGAAAGATGCAAGGTCCCGTGTTTTCTGTTATAATAATTTTGATACCTTTTTGTGTAACCTTCCTCCATCAAACGGTGCTTATTAAGGTGAAGGCCTTTTTACGCTATAGGAAAGGAGAAACTGCTTTGGAAGATACCCGGATTGTGGAATTATATTTGAACCGAGAAGAGTCGGCAATCGACGAAACGGCGAAGAAGTACGGAAGCCGTCTGCGCACCTTGTCCTTTGGCATTGTAGGTGACAAGGAAACTGCCGAGGAGTGCGAAAACGACACCTATATGGAAGCCTGGAACCGGATTCCGCCCCATGAGCCGCGGACATATTTGTATGCGTTTCTGGCGCGAATTGCCCGTCATATTTCTTTGAATTGCTGTCGTGCCAATAAACGGCTGAAGCGTCATGCGGTTATTTGTGAGCTGAGCACGGAACTGGAGCAGTGCATTCCGGCACCGGACGATACAGAATGCCGACTGGATGATATGGCGTTTTCTGAGCTTGTAAACGGGTTTCTTGGGACACTGACCGAGGAGAAGCGGAATGTATTTCTGCGACGTTACTGGTACATGGACTCTGTGGCGGAGCTTTCAAAGCGTTTCTCTATTTCTGAAAGTAAGGTAAAGGTGATGCTGTTTCGATGCAGAGAGGCATTTCGGACCTATTTGGAAAAGGAGGGCTACATGCTATGAGAGGAAACGAATTCTTAGATAGATTGGAGCTAGTGGAAGATAAGTATCTGGAGGCGGCAGAACAGGCAACAGGGAAGAAGAAATTGTCTTGGAGAAAATACGGGACGATAGCCGCTTGTTTTTGTTTGCTGATTGCCGGAGGTGTCGGAATATCGCACCTGTGGAGAGAAAAACCGCCGATGCCGCCGGTGACAGAAGGTCCTATGGCGACGTCTACGGTAGACAAGAGGGATGACGTGGACGTGAGTGGTTCGGTTCCGTTGGTGCAGATTACGGAAACGGCATGTCCGACAGAGCCGGTGACTCCGAAGGAAGTATTTTATTATAACGAGGCAGCACCTGTTGCGATAGAACGCATCTATATTCCGAGATATTTTGAAGAGGAACTGAAGGGGAAGAAGCTTCTTGCGGTGTTACCGAAGAATGAGGAAGGTTTTGGAATTTCCGGAAAAGCGGGCTTTGACGGGGAGGGATCACTATTAATGGTGATGCTTACGGTGTCGGCGGGACGGTCGAGGCAAACGGTGGCGGTGACGATGTCGGATGTCGGTTATGCGCTTAGCTGCTATGCCGCATGGAGTCCCTTTGGCGAAGCGGAGACGGTGACCTCGCAGTATAACGGTGTGGAGTATACGCTTTACCGGTGTTCTTATGATGATGGTGCCACAACGGCGCTGGAGGCAAGTATGAGTGTGGGAGAGTGCCGTTTTGTGTTTTCCATGGATACGGTCACAGAGGAGCTGGAACAGGCAAAGGAGGCCTTTGAACAGGTACTTGTGGCGTTTTCCAAATATGCGGACGGAACGCCGGACCTTTCTGCGATAACACCGGAGGAAATACCGGAGTCTATGGATGAAAAGATTAACTTGACGGAGGCGAAATCGGTTCCGGTATTCGGAGAATACTTTTTAAACAATGTTCCGGAAGGGTATCGTGAAGAGAACATTCGCCGTTATAAAGATAAATGGAATGATTACTTGTCCGGTCTGTGGTCCAAGGGCTACAGTGATATTTCCTGGAAGGTGCAGTTTTACACGGAAGAAGATGCTTCGCGGATGACGAAGGTTTCCGAAAACGAACGGTATGATTTGGCACTCTATCCGATTCCGCGGGCGGAATCCGTGCCGATGGAATTGCAAAGTGTAGTGGACCATCCGATTTTTGACATTGAAGAGCTGACGTTGGATGCCGTATGGAAACGGGCATATAAGGTCGAGGACGAGTCTGATGAGTGGCGGATGGTGTTTAGTGTGAAGTACGGAGATATTCTCGTGGAGGTCAGAACGGAAGGTGTGACGCCGGAGTGGTTGTACGGGAGATTGAAAGAGCTGCATGAAGAGTAGAGGTGTAGTGAAGATGGCAAAAGCGAAGGCAGGATTCCCTGCCTTCTCCTATTTTGTAACAGATAATTTCAACCCCAGTACACGGAACAGCTTTAACAGTGTAGCAAGGTTCGGAGTAGTCTGGAACGACTCGATTCTTGCCACGGAGGATTGAGGGATATCACAGAGAGAAGCAAGCTCACGCTGGCTTAATCCGAGTTCGTTGCGCTGCTTTATCATGGCACTGATAATAGCAGCTTGCGCTTCGATGTCTGCAAGGTCTCTTTCGCCCTGTGGGTCGATTTTTTTTACATGTTCTTTGTAGTCATTCCAATTTCTCATGAGATTGGCTCCTTTCGGGATAAGTAGTCGTCGCGCTCAGACTCCCCATTTCTTTTTTCATAGAATATGATGTTATTTTTCATAGGTTCTCCATTCCGCACCTATCATATTCTGACTTTATGATAGCACGGATGCTATCATAAAGTCAAGAAATATTTTTGTGCTTATGCAAATGAATAGTTATAATTTGTTTTGTATGTAATTACGTATAAGGGAAAGAATGGGAGAGGTTTCAACGAAGGATGGTAATGATTCGAAGAATTGTTGATGTGAATAAAGTATATCAGATTAAATAGGGCTTTGCAACTGACAGAGAGTTGAAAGGGCGGCATTTTATGGAATGAGAGAGGGGTATGAAAGTCAGAAAAACCAAGGGTTTAATGGAGTAAATAGTATAAAAAACTTTGTGCAATATATCTAATTTTAGAGAAAAAGTTTGTGAAAATAGACGAAAGATTTTAAGTGGGAAATATGAAATCGGCTGTGACAGATTCAATTATAGAATTAAGTCACAGCCACTATTTTGTTATAATCTTTCAGATACTATTAACACTAAAGTTACTCCGCCAGCTCTTCCCACTGTTCCATGAGTTTTTCAAGCTTTCCTTCCAGTTCTTCCCTTTCACGGCTCAATTCTGTGAGCTTCGTATGGTCGGAAGCGATGGTAGGGTCGGCAAGGGAAGTATCCAGTTCTGCCATGCGGTTTTCGACACGCTCGATTTCTTCCTCGGTTTTCTTAAGATCGTTCTGGCGCTTTCTCTGGCGGGCTTGTTCTTCCTTTTGCTGCTGCCAGTCCAGCTTGGTTTCCGTAACTGCGCCGGAACCTGCAGCTCCGCCAAAGCCTGCGGATGCAGAAGAACCTTGACCGGAGGATACACCGGAAGTAACGGAAGTGCCTTGACCGGTAGCAGGTCCTGTGCCGGAAGTGCCCCCGCGTCCGATGCTGTTAGCACCACCGGAGACACCATACCCGACACCCTCCAAATACAGCCGTTCGGTAGCTTCCTTTTTCTCCAGATAATAATCGTAATTTCCCGGATAGTTCAACAAGGTTTGCTCTGTCAAATCAAGGATTCTCGTTGCTGTCTTGTTGATAAAGTAACGGTCGTGGGACACGTACAGCACCGTGCCTTCGTAGGCATTAATAGCATCCTCTAGGATTTCCTTAGAAACAATGTCTAAGTGGTTCGTCGGCTCGTCGAGGATGAGTAAGTTCGCATCGGAGAGCATAAGCTTTGCCAGGGAAACACGTCCCCGCTCGCCACCGCTGATTTCACTGATACGCTTAAAGACATCGTCTCCGGTAAAAAGGAATGCTGCCAGGACATTTCGAACTTCGGTATTGTCCATGTACGGATAGGTATCCTGGAGCTCATCAAATAAAGTCTTTTCCGGGTGAAGCACCTGATGCTCCTGATCGTAGTAAGCAATCTGTACCTTGGCACCCGGCTTGATTTCGCCGGCATCTGCCGGAAGTAAGTCGTTAATGATTTTTAGAATGGTAGTCTTTCCGGTGCCGTTCTTTCCGATAATAGCGACCTTTTCTCCACGCTTGATTTCAAAGTTTAAATTCGAAAACAATCTCTGACTGCCGAAGGATTTGCAAAGACCGGTAACGGTCAGTACATCGTTTCCGCTCATAATGTGTGGAGTAAGCCGTATCTTCATTTTGCTGCGTACTTCCGTCGGTTTGTCGATGCGCTCTATTTTATCCAACATTTTTTCCCGACTCTCCGCACGTTTGATGGACTTTTCCCGGTTAAAGGAACGGAGCTTTGCGATAACCTCTTCCTGATGCTTGATTTCCTTTTGTTGATTCAGGTAGTGCTGGATTAAAATTTCTCTTTGCTGTTCTTTTTTTACGGCGTAGTCCGAATAATTTCCTGTAAAAGTTTGTGCTTTACCGGCGTCCAGTTCTACGACTTTGGTAACTACACGGTCCAAAAAATATCGGTCATGGGCTACGATGAGAACCGCACCCGGATAGTTAATGAGATAGGTTTCCAACCATGCAATGGAAGCCATGTCCAAGTGGTTGGTCGGCTCGTCTAACATAATCAAATCCGGATTAGTCAGGAGAAGACGTCCCAGCGCAATACGGGTCTTCTGCCCCCCGGACAGAGTTTGTATTTTCTTTTCAAAATCTTCTTCGGTGAACCCGAGGCCCTTTAATACGCCCACAACCTCGCT
>JAFTPY010000371.1 GCA_017463035.1 Lachnospiraceae bacterium | reverse complement strand
GAAGCCCCGCCAAAAAGCGGAAAAAACTCGGTGAACTGCGGAAGATAAAGAATACCGTAGTCAAATATCCTACCGCACGTTTTCCGGTCAGACGTACGCCCAAGGCATACAACAGCATACTGGTAGCAACCAGACCGAAAATACTCGGAAGATTGAACGCCAGATCAACACGCATTCCCAAACGCTCCAAATTTCCCACAAGGAACTGGAACATAAAGTGATACCGGATATCCTCCCCGGCAAAATGGGAATATGCCGTCGGGAAGTTATTACCGTAAGAGAAGGAGCGAATCATTCCCATATGCGGTGCAAAATCACTGTATACGGAAAATCCCACGTTTAAGTTCCCGTCCTTCACACTGAAGGTATCGAAAATAAGCTGTGTAAAGAACACCAAAAGTGCCGCAAAGAAAATCCACTCGGCCACTGTAAACCATGCCGCCTTCTCCTTGGTTTCCTGCGCCGTCTTAGCCTTCCGGTACCGTAAAAAGAAAAGACCGGCCGTCAACACGGCAAACAGAACCATCACAATGATATCCGCCAAAAGAAGCGGATCAGCATTTCCTCCCACTACCTTAAGCACATAAGCGGTCAGATAGGTCGCCCATGTAAGCGGAATCAAACCGACCAATACCCATGCCGGAATACGAAGAAAATAGGACGATAAGGAAAGTTCTCTGCCGTCAAAGGTCTTTGCTCCGATATTCCTGAAATTCGGAAACAATGTCTCACACACCGCGTAGCCGAATAAAATGCCGATTGCTAAATATAAAATACTTCCCATCCTACTTTTCCTCCTCCTTCCGACGAATCACCCGCGATGTCAGATAGCGAGGCCTTCCTTTGATTTCATGATATATTTTCATCAGATACAATCCGATAATCCCCAAACTCATCATAATCATACTGCCGATTAACAAAAGCAGTAAAATTACCGTGGTAAAACCATCCTGCGCATACCCTGCGACCTTCATGTATAAGGTCTGGATTCCCAATATAATCGCGCCGATAAACATCACAACACCTAACACAGTAATACAGTGTAACGGCGCCGAAGTATAGGAAGTCACCGCCGTTACCGCAAGGGTAATCAGACGCTTTAAGGACCACTTGGAAGCCCCCACAACACGTTCTGCCACTTCAAACTCAAAGGTGGTTCTCTCAAACCCTACCCAGGCGGACATGCCACGGAAAAAGGTCATACGCTCCGGCATCTGCTTCATTGCCTCCACCACCTTGCGGTCCAGAAGCTTAAAATCCGATGCATTATCAAACTCAATCCCGGTGGCCTTATTAATCATCCCGTAAAACAACTTCGCACAAAAGCGATAGGACTTCTTTTCTTTTCCTCTGGAGGATTTTACCCCCTCTACCACCTCGGCGCCTTCTTTCCAAAGACGTACCATCTCGGGAATAAACTGCGGCGGATGCTGCAGATCCGCATCCATCACAATCACCGCGTCCCCGGAAGCAGCATCAAGTCCCGCACAAAGTGCCGGTTCCTTCCCGAAGTTTCTGGAAAGACGCACTGCGGTAATCCTCTCATCCTCTTTGGCCATAGCACTGATGATCTCCCATGAATTGTCCTTGGAGCCGTCATCCACCAACACCAATTCATAAAGAATCGATGCATCCTCACATATTCTCCCAACACATGCCATAGATTCCCGAATGTGTGCTCCTTCGTTATACACCGGAACCACTATCGATATCTTTTTTTGCAACTCGGTTTCCATGTTTCCTCCTCTACACAGTCACATCATCTTCCGTCAATATCGTGATATCTTTGATGGACTGGGAATCGTATGCAATAATACGATTTGCCTGGTTACTCACCAGTCGTTCAAATAAATTCCGGATGCCTCTTGCGTTTCCGAACTCCTTAAAGGCCGTTTCGTCCATCGCCCCAAGCATCCTTCCTACCTTCTCTTTTGCCCCGTCGGTCATACAAAAGCCCGCGTCCGCAGCCATAGACTCCAAAATGGCCAAAAGCTCCTCCTTCGTATAATCCTCAAAGGTGATAAATTTGTTAAATCTGGAGTACAGTCCGGTATTTGCTTTCAAAAAGCGTTTCATCTCTTCGGTATATCCCGCAACAATAATTACAAGGTCATCTCTGTGATCCTCCATCAGCTTTACCAGCGTATCGATGGCCTCTCCTCCGAAATCGTTAGAAGCATGCTCCGGTGCCAGTGCATATGCCTCGTCAATAAACAATACACCGCCCAAAGCCCTCTCTACCGTTTCCTTTACCTTAAGCGCCGTTTGTCCCACATAACCGGCCACCAGACCGGAGCGGTCCGTTTCCGTCAGAGTGCCTTTGCTTAAAATCCCCAGTTCCCGGTAAATCTGTGCCACAAGCCGCGCCACCGTTGTTTTGCCGGTGCCCGGACTGCCTGTAAATACCATATGATAGGACATATTCATCTGAGGAAGCTTGTACTTCTCCCGTAACTTCTTTACCTTTATCAAATTAATCAGAGAGCGTATCTCTTCCTTTACCGCAGCCAGTCCTACCATACGGGCAAGCTGTTCCGTCAGCCGGTCGATTTCCGCCTCCGCTTTCTTCTCTTTCATGTTCTCCACTGCTTCTTCCGCCGCATCCGCCAATACATCCGGCAAATATCCCGGCGGTTCTTCCTCCCGGTGTCTTTGCTCACTCAGACGTTCCGTTGCCACCGCAGCCCCGGTACTCTGGCGGTAATAAAAATACTTACTTTTGTAAGCGGCAAAATCATCCCCCGCCTCCCGAAGCATCCGGCACCCCTCGGAAAGATTTCCTGAACACAGTTTCTTGAATATGTATTTTCCGTCCACCGTGCGGGATTCTTCTTCACGATTTTCCAAAAAAACCGCTACCTTATCAAAATACAGACCGATAAACTTCGACACATTCGTATCTCTTACCTGATTCAGATACGACAAACAAATCATTACGTTTAACAGAGAATCGAAGAACAGCCCGGTCACACCGATATGCTTCTTCTGGTCCCTTAAGCAAAGCAACTGCAACAAAATCGGCGGTGCTTCCAAAAACTTTGCGGAACGGCTGACCGCATCACTCAAATCACCTGCAATCCACGCCGCCCGAAGCCCCAGCATATCCTGCCCTGTAAGTCCGGCAGCAAACAGCACTTCCTCTTCGTTTAAACGCTTGCCGAACACAAGAAACTGCACCATCAAAGACTGCACGTACAAGTCCAGCACTTCATCCATAGACAGTTGCAATATCTTCTCCGCATCGGTAAAATACCCCTCCCGATTCAGCTCCGTACAATACTCCGAAAGAAGACGGTAATTCTCTCCCGCAATCCGATGAAGTTGTTCATTGGAATACTGTTTCTGCATCTTACCGCTCCTTTCTCCTTTTCTCTCTGATGTGCATAAAGCCACATATTAAGTATACCACATTTTTCAAAAAAGAAAAGAAAAATTATATAGATTCCGCCATATCGCGTATCTTTCCTTCTGCCTCCTCGGAAAACCATACACGATACAACTCATCCGCCTCTTTTTTACTAAGATTATTTACCGTATCACTGACCTCCTTTAACAAGGCCGCGTCGGTATAAATATCGCCGATGGCAAACTCCAACTCACCGCTTTGCCGTATCCCGAACAAATCTCCCGGTCCCCTGAGACGTAAGTCCTCTCCCGCAATAAAAAATCCGTCATTGGATTGATTTAAAATTTCCAGCCGCTCCATCGTCTCCGGTGCATCAGAAGAACTAATCATAATGCAGTACGACTCTGCATCTCCTCTGCCCACTCGGCCTCTGAGCTGGTGAAGCTGCGCCAATCCGAATCGTTCCGCATTTTCAATCATCATCACCGTGGCGTTCGGAACATTGACCCCTACCTCCACTACCGTGGTAGATACAAGTACTTGAATCTCTCCCTCCGCAAACCGGTTCATCCGTGCGGTCTTTTCCTTTGCCGCCATCTTTCCGTGAAGGTACTCCACACAAATATCCGCTCCAAGAGCCTCACGCAGCGTCTCCGTATAGTCCAGTACATTTTCCGCCTCCGTGGTCTCCGAATCCTCCACCATGGCGCAAATCACATAGGCCTGTCGTCCCGCATCAATCTGCTTTCGGATAAACCGATGGGCGGTATCCCGGTATCCTGTCCCCACCACGCAGTTTTTAATGGGCTTTCTGCCCTTCGGTAACTCGTCTACAACAGAAATATCCAAATCTCCGTATAAAATAATTGCCAAAGTTCTCGGGATCGGTGTGGCACTCATGACCAGAATGTGGGGATGTACGCCCTTCTCGGAAAATAACTCTCTCTGTCTGACTCCGAACCGGTGTTGCTCATCGGTAATTACAAGTCCGAGATTTTGATATTCCACCTTTTCCTGAAACAGCGCCTGGGTTCCGATAATAATATCCGCTTCCCCGACAGCAATTTCCTGTCTCGCCTTCTTTTTCTGCGCTTCGGTCATGGAACCTGTAAGCAGGGCACATTTCACGCCAAACGGAGTGAACAAGGCTACCGCATCTGCCATATGCTGCCTTGCCAAAACCTCCGTCGGTGCCATCAACGCCGCCTGATATCCTGACTTTACCGCCGCCAGCATGGAAAGCATGGCAAGAATAGTCTTACCGGAACCTACGTCTCCCTGAACCAGACGCGCCATGGTTCCGCCCCCCGCCAAATCTTTCTTAATCTCCTCCCAAACTTTCTTCTGGGCACAGGTTAATTCGTAAGGCAGTGATGCAATCAACCGCTCGCATTCTTCCGTTTTTTTCATCGGACAATGATTGATTTCCTTCCCCTTCTGCTCCTTATGATGCGTAAGTAACAGCATAAAACGGAAAAACTCCTCAAATACCAGCCTACGTCTTGCTTCCGTCAACGTCTCCATACTTTTCGGAAAGTGAATCTCTTCCACTGCTGCCCTGTGAGAGATAAGATCATGTGCCTTTGCAATCTTTGCCGGCAAACACTCCGGTTCCTTCTCACACTCCGCCAAAGCCGCAGTTACCGCCTTAGAAATAACTCCGTTTCGAAGCCCCTCCGTCAGACTGTACACCGGCTGTAATACCTTTAATAGTCTTCCGTATTCCTCACGGGTATATTTCTTCGGCTGCTCCAGTACTAAGGCTCCCTTTTTACGTACCACCTTTCCACGAAACAAATGTCTCGTTCCCATGGTCAGTTGATTTTTCATATAGGGCTGATTATACCAGGTAAGCTTTATACTCCCGGAAGGGTCCTTTACCACACAGGTCAGCACCTGCAAATTCCGGTATCTGGTCACATCGGCACTTTTGATTACAGATGCCTCTATAGTTGCTACTTTCCCTTCCTTCAACTCTCCGATAGGTGTCGGAAGCTCATAGGTCTCATAATTTCGCGGATAATAGGAAAGCAAATCTCCCACCGTAAAAACCTCGAGCTTCTCTAAAAGCTTCGCCGTCTTCTCTCCGATTCCTTTAATACATGTAATCTTGTCTGTTTGCTTCATAATCCTCCCTCTTACTCACTACACCAACACGGAAAGAGGGGCTCCCGCACTGCGTGCGACAGCCCCTCGTCATGTATCCTTTTTTAGAAATGCTTTTCAATGAACTTGTCAATCACCGGAATCTTAACATCCTTACCGAGTAATGCGAACAGTGCCAGTAAACCAAATACAACCTTTTCCGCAATGTAAACAAGCGTGTTTAAAGTAGAAATAAAACCGGTCGTAAGCCTATACATTCCCATACCGTACATCCAGTTACCGAAATTGAATAAATCAAATACATTGTCCAAAAGACCGATACAAAGGGAAAGTGCCGCAAATGCAAGATACAATACAACCGTACCCACCGCATTCTTCTTTAAGGACACGTTCTCCTCGCGAATCAAAATATAGCCTGCTACCAGTACCATTACCGTAATTCCCAGATAACCGGTCAAAAAGGTAAATGCACTCAGTAAACATACAGAAATCCCCAGTTTAGACTTTTCCATTTTATTATCCTCCTAATCTCATCTATGACTAACACGCAATGTGTGTCGTCCGTATTATTCAACCGAAAGTACGTAATAGTAAATCGGCTGTCCGCCCGGATGTACCTCTACATCCACGTCCGGATATGCTTCCATCACTCTGTCCGCAAGAGCATCGGCATCCTCTTCGGAAGTCTCCTGACCGTAATAGAGGCTTACCAGTTCGGAATCCTCATCCATCAAAGACTCCAATAACTCAAAGGTTACATCTGCAATGTCTCCACCCACGGAAAGAATGGTCTTGTCACCGATTCCCATATAGTCTCCGGCCTTAATCTCCTTGCCGTCCATGGAAGTATCACGCACCGCATAGGTTACCTGACCGGTCTTTACATTCTGCATCTCATCGGTCATGCGCTTGGTATTGTCCTCAACGGACTTATCCGGCATGAAATTAATCAACGCCGTAATACCCTGTGGAACGGTCTTGGACGGGATAACCACAATCTCCTTATCCTCCGTCAGGCTCGCTGCCTGTTCCGCCGCAAGAATAATGTTGGAATTATTCGGCAAAATGTAAATCGTATCCGCATTTACATTCTCAATCGCAGTCAACATATCCTCGGTAGACGGGTTCATGGTCTGCCCACCCTCGATAATATAGTCCGCACCGATTCCACGGAAAATCTCATTGAGACCCTCTCCGATGGAAACCGTTACAAAACCGAACGGCTTGCGCGGGGCTGTCTCCGCCGGCTTCTCTTCTACAGGCTGTGCCTGGCTTGCGCCCTGAATCACACGCTCGTTATGCTCCTCACGCATGTTGTCGATCTTCATCTTCGTAAGAGAACCGTAGGTCAAGGCTTTCTGAATGGCAAGCCCCGGATCGTTGGTGTGTACATGCACCTTTACGATATCCTCATCGGAAACCACAACGATAGAGTCACCGATAGATTCCAAATATGCCTTAAACTTTAACTCCTCATCCATATCATAGTGCTTCTCCACCATAATAATGAACTCGGTACAATAACCGAACTTAATATCCGCCGTGGAAATAGTGTCGTTTGCCGCCCCGGTGGCTGCCGGCTTTGCAGCGGTCGAGGAAACCGTAAGGGTAAAATCCGTCTCCTTACCGCTTAATGCATCCAGAACACCTTCCATCACGGTAAGAAGTCCCTGTCCGCCGGAATCAACCACTCCCGCTTCCTTTAAAACAGGCAAAAGCTCCGGAGTAATATCCAGAACCACCTTCATATGTGCAACCACTTCTTCGGCAAATACAAGAATATCCTCTTCGCCCTCTTCCGCAAGCTGTCTTGCACGTTCCGCACCGCCTCTGGCAACGGTCAGAATCGTACCCTCCTTCGGCTTCATAACAGCCTTATATGCCGTCTCTACCGCACGCTCAAAGGCAGCAGCAAGAACTGTAACATTCACATCCTTCTGCTCTTTTAATTCCTTGGTAAAGCCCCGGAACAACTGG
>JAFTPY010000370.1 GCA_017463035.1 Lachnospiraceae bacterium | reverse complement strand
TCTGTAGTTTCTACTGTTTCGTCTGTTGTTTCTTCTACTATAGTATCTTCTGCAACATCTTCCACATTATCTTCTACTTCTGTATTTTCTAGTTCTTCGTTCATGACATTCTTCTCTTCTGCCACGCTATACCACCTTTCTAGGAATCACCCTTTGCTTTATTTAGAATACCATCAAATTGGCTTCGTAAAGTTTTGAGGTTATCCATTACATTCTCGTAATCCATACGTTTCGGTCCGACGATACCGATCTTTCCGTAAATACCGTCTTCAATCTCGTAAGTCGCGGTCACAACGGAACAATCCTTCATGGACTCCACCGAAGTCTCCTGACCGATATATACCTGAATGCCGTGCTCCTCACGGTTCTCGTTCAAAAGCTCCGTAAGATACTTCTTTTCCTCCAGTTCGTAGAGCAAGTCGCTGGCAATGTGGTGATCGGAAAGCTCCGGATACTTTAAAATATTCGTTGCACCGCTGGAGTAAACCGGAATATCCTCTTCCTCGCTGATGGCCTGTGCAATGGCATCCAACAGTTCGGTAATCACATTTCCCAACCCGTCGGACTGTTCCTTCAATTTAGCGATGACCGAAAGATTAATCTCGGACATATCCAGTCCCGTCAGGTAGGTGTTTAATACTATATTTAACTTTAAGATATCTTCTTTACTAAGCCCTGCCGCCAAAGGAAGCATCTTGTTCTTTACAATATTGCCCTCCAGAACAATGACCGCCAGTAACTGGGTCTCATCCACATCCGTCAACTGGATGAACTTTACTTTCCGGCTACGGTACTGCGGCCCGGTAACCAGTGTTGCATAGTTGGTATTTACCGCCAACAACTTTGCTACCTGCTGAAGTAAGGTCTCCATCTTATCCGCCTTGTCACTCAGAGCGTCCCACATCTGCTCCACTTCCTGCATGCGGCTCTGCATCATGGTGTCCACATAAAGGCGATAACCCTTATCGGAAGGAATGCGGCCTGCGGAAGTATGAGGCTGTACGATGTAGCCCAACTCTTCTAAATCGGACATCTCATTTCGTATGGTAGCGGAGCTCAAATTCAAATCCGTAAACTTCGAAATGGTACGGGAGCCTACCGGCTCGCCGGTTTCAAGGTAGTTCTTGATAATCGCTTGTAAAATCTTAAGTTTTCTCTCGTCTAATTCCACCGGTTCCCTCCTGTCCCCTTCTCCTTGGTTTCCATGCTACGCGGTGTCCTTTTTACTTTGTTAGCACTCAACTCGATGGAGTGCTAATACCTTGTGTCTATAAAATAACACCACATGAAACATTTGTCAAGTGGTAATCTTGAAAATATTTTTGTGGTGCCTTATTTTCTCTTATTCCTTCTTAAGCATCTCCATGGTCATCCGCTTCCACCGGTACTTTTCCAAATCTACCTTCTTATCTTTCACTTCCACACCTTCCGCCCGCAAAAGCTCCACCTGCCGATTCCCTCCGCCAAAGGCAAAGGCCTCCGACACCGCACCTTCCCGGTTCACCACTCTGTGGCACGGAATATGCTCCGGGTCAGGGTTTGCATGCAGGGCATAGCCTACCACTCTCGCCCAACGTTTGTTGCCAGCAAGGGAAGCCACCTGACCGTAGGTGGCTACGGTGCCTTTGGGGATTTGTTTGACAACATCATAGATACGTTCAAATGTGGATTGTTCCATTTAACACAATCTCCTTATGGAATATTCTTTCTACTATTCTCTACAGCATTCCGCAAATTCATTCCAACAATAGGTCACATCCCGCACACTCAGCCACAACCGGCACTCCCTGCGATACGGTTTCTTCTTCTGACAGAGTTCACACCCAAATATAAGTTCCTTATATCCGCCCTCGTACCGGTCTTGAAAATCCAATCGGTACTTCCCGCTGTTTAATGCGGAAACCAGTTCCGAAACAGTCCATCTCCTCCGCACTGCCTTTCGCTCCGATTTCTTATCAAACACATAGCAGTGAAAATCCTCTTCCTCTTCATATAACAAATGAAACCGCACCTCGGAAGCATCCGTACGCACCGGTTCTCCCGCAGGATTTGCCGTATGGTCCGGCAATACCCAGAATCCGTCCTTTGGAAAATAAAAAGTCAATACCCCGTTCTCAAAGGTTGCTCTTTCTGCTTCGCTGTCGTACAGACCGATTGCCGCACCGTTCTTGTCATAATGCTTGTACATAGTCTCCCCCTATTTCTTATGTTCTTAAAGTACCTCTCCCGCAATATAACATTCCTTAATATAATCTCTCGGTTGATAAAAGAAATCTGTGTTATAATTAGAAATACTGTCACTGGCCCATGAGGTATATACTTCCATCAGCTTTTCTACCACATTGCCTTCCTCCACATCTTCAATCAACCGCTCGTACACTTCGCCGATAGTCCAGTAATCCGGCACTTCATATTTACACTTTTTCACATTATCAAACTCTCCGGTTTTCATATCCACCATAGAGATGTATTCGTCTGCCACACGCTCTATCGGTTCACAGTGTAACACATCCGCGTATTTGTATATCCGGGTAATGTTCTCAACGCCCAAAGTTCTTACAACATCCCCTCTGGAAAGCTTTTGACGTCTTCCGATATATTCAATCAAGCTACAGGTAAACATTAATGCGCTGTCATTCTTCGTCATATACCTCATATCCTTTCAAAAACTGTAACGTTGATAACGCTTTCTCCGTATGAAAGCTCATTTGATGCGTCGGCTTCTTAAACTTTACCAACTCCCAAAACGCCGCACGACTAATCTTCCCGTCAGCAAAATTTTGCACATAATTAAAGATTGTATCATCTGCCATTGGTCCTTCTACTATATCGTAATCATGAGGTTTGCCGAGTCTGCAGCTCACAATAAAATCAAGCCATTCTTCCGTCATCTGGGAAAAGCACAACATCTTCAAACTATCGTCTTTCACATATTGATATTCATTAACGATACCTTTCCCGGTAAATCGCACTGCCCATCGTGTTGCCTGTCCCAAAAACTGTGTACAATAAAACCCAAAATAAAAATCTTTATGATATTTTGTCATACGAATTTCCGGATGCTCTACTACTTCTTTACTCCCGTGGTATACAATAATTTTACTCACAAACCTCACCATCCTTTCCTGAAATCTCTTCTCCTTTTAGTATAGCATTCCTCACTAAAAAAAGCAAAATTTTTTCATCTTACTTGCTTCTTTCTTCTTCGCTCCACGCCCCACAGCACCAGTCCGCATACCGCTCCGGCTCCCAGTATCACTACCGCCGCTTCCGTGAAATTCCTCATATGCGCCTCCAGCGTACTCAAACGTCCCAAAAGCGTCGTCTGGGCAAGGATGAAAAACAGACCGGTCAGACTGATTAGTAATGTTCCCCGACATACGATATCCCATTTCAGATAGCGTACCATGGTATACGCAAACACCGCAATTTCCACCGCAAGGGCAATTCCCAACTGTCGGTGTAAAAACGGTCCCACCTGACCGAGTTCAAGGCCCAACGGCACAGTTCCGTTTCCCACTGAGCCCATCATAAAGCAATACCAGAACAGCGCATACGCAATCGCAGCCAAAGACATTCCTGCCATTATCTTCTCGACTTTTTCGTATTTTACATTTGCTTTCCCCTGCATCGTTACCACAAAGGTCGCCGCTACCGCCACTGCATAAAGCCCATAATACCATCGCACATTGATTGCTCCGATATTCGTTGTAAAGAAGTATGCTGCAAACAGTATCACCACCAGCAACAATCCATAACTGAACATATTCTGTAACTTTATCTTCTTCTTCACCTTCCGCAATCCGTCCAGTTGCTGTTCCTCAAGCACCTTTCCGGAAAACTCTACCGCACGACATTCCTCCAAAAAAGCTCGGCATTCCTCACAGTCCTTTGTATGCTCCTCCACGCACTGCTTGGACGACTCCGAACACAGACCGTCCACATAGGACGGAATCAAATCCTGTACAATCCCGCAATCAATCTTCATGTCGCACCTCCTGTAACAATTGCTTCTTTGCACGGAAAAACGTCACCCGCGCCCAGTTTTCACTCTTTCCTAACATAGCTCCGATTTCCTTAAATGACAACTCACTCATGGCCCGAAGCTTTACCACCTGCGCCACATCTACCGGCATCCGCTCAAGCACATCCATCACCTCCGAAAGCTCCACCTTCCGTAACACCTGCAGCTCCGTATCGAACCTTGCCACCACCTCTTCCGTCAATTCGGCAAACGGCACTTTCTTTTCCCTTTCCCAATGCTGATACAACAAATGTCTTGCAATCTGGCATAACCAGGTGGAAATCTTACAGCTTCCGTCAAACCGTTCCATGGACTCAAAGGCCTTTAAAAACGTGTCCTGCAACAATTCCTCCGTGAGCGCCGCATCCTTACACCTGCTATAGAGGAAATGATAGACTATTTTCGCGTTTTGTTTGTAAAGCTCTTCCATCGTCTCCTCCTTTGTGCTTTCTACTATGTTAATCCGTATTCAGAGCAATTCGTTACAGGATACTCGAAAAATATCATATCCGAACAACAGCCTCTATTTTTGCAATACTTCTGTCGCTTTAACCCTTACACTTTCTCGACATCTGTCCCCCGCTGCGATATTCCCTGTCTCTTCGCCATCCTCCGCCAACTGATAAACCCATACATATCATTTACAAAGAACACTACAAAACAAACCACCACGGACACATAGTGAATATCTTCCATGGATGCCAGTACCCACAGCACAATCAGTACAATATCATTTGCCGCATAAGCTAACGCATAATACGGACTTCTCCTAAATGTCAAAAACACCGCCAAGAAGCTGGTAGTCACAGATATGGTACTCGGTATCAAATTGGCAGTACCAAAAGCATCCAATATAAAATAAAATACGGCGGTCACCACCAAAGTTAACAGCACTGCCCATATCATATCTTTTTTCCCGATACGGTTTACCTGTACTTCCGCCTTCTTCCCCTCATACGGGTGCCGGAGCCACGCTCCCAGCGCCACCGCCGACATCGGCAGTGTCATCCCCAGATACGTAATCATTTCTCCGTAATATGCAAAAGAAAAGGATATAATCCCGTACAAAACACTGAATACAATCATTAACACCTGAGACACCGGATTCCCTTTTGCCGCAAAAATCAAGGAAGTCACACCGATTAAGGAAGCAATCAGTGTCAGATAACTTTCCCGGTCAAACAGACAAAAGGCAGTCAATATTAAGGTCATAGAGCCAAACCATAGTACCAGTTCGGTTTTGGTAAAATAAGCAGTCAATCTTTTCATATCACATTCTCCTTCTCTCTATCTTATCATATCTGCCGCCAAAAATAAAAGCATCCGCAGACACATCTTCTAAGACCTAACGATGTGCTACGAATGCTTCGCATTCACTACCCGGTGGCAGTTAACTTTCTTCTTTTCTCTTACCTATTTATACACTATTTCAGACTAATATTCAAGACTTATGTTTTATTTCATTGAATCACTCTTCCTTCAATGACCTTTATACGAAATCGCATCGATCTGCACCTGTAGTCCGTTCTCGCCGCCCTTGTGGGCAAACTCTGTAGCAACTGTCTTTCTTGCCGGATACTTTCCTTTAAAACGCTCAGCAAACACTTTCTCCATGGCAGGGATATTCCACGGATCTTTCATTAAAACATCCACTTTCACTACCGACTCCAGCGTCAACCCAACCAGCGCAAGACGCGCTTCCATATTATCCAGTGCACCGTGCACCTGTTCTTCCACCGTACCGCCTACATTTCCCACACAAAAATTCAAAAATACCAAATCACCGGCCACTACCACTTCCGAATAGGCACATTCATTTGCAAATGCATCATCCAAATTCTGTCTGATAATCCCGTCCATGCTCCGACCTCCTCGAACACAAATGTATCTTTCTATATACTTACATAATATCCCTTTTCTTAGTATTTGTCAAGAATGTATGTTCGTGTTTTAATTGACTTTATCGAATTTTTGTTTTATAATATTCTTAGGTGCTACATAGTACGGTAGGACGGTTGCCCTCCCCCGGAGAGTACAAGCTCTGTTTACATAGATTTCACTTGGATGCATATGTCTCCGAGAATATGTAAAAGGGAGATTTTGCGCTTATGTATTTGATTATAGAATCTGTGTATTATTTGATTGCTATTGTAAGTATCGCTTGTGGTGCAGCCTACAAGTTAGGTTATACCAACGGTAAAAACGCAAAAAAGTAACTGTCCGAGCCTGAGAACTTGACAGTTACTTTTTTGTAACCCAAAATTTCAGGGCAACCGTTCTATCGGTAGCACCTTTTCTGATTTTAGTATATCATTATTTTTCATTCGTTGTCAACAACATCTTCATCCTTCTACCATATCGCTTTCACTACACTGTAAAATTTCAGTCCCCTGCTCCCTCTTCCCTCAAACAATTTCTGAGTTCAAACAGCACCTTCATCAGCGCAATTCCAAGCACAAGATACACAATGACTGCCAGCACGGAAACCACGGTGCCGAAATTTCCTATCCATTCGGCAAAATAACCGAGTACAATCAATGCCGTCAAAATCACGGTCTGCACAGTTCGATAACGAAGTAACCCCGCATCAAGCGAATATCCCTCCGGCTGATGTTTTCTTGCAACGGACGCCAGATTTGTTACCAGCTGGAAGTGAAAATAAAGATTTACCATACCAATCAGAATATCCGCCACCTGCCACATTCCGCCCGGGCCGGTACCAAAAAAGCTTCCCAGCCAGTTCAGACCGTGCCATACTGCCAAAATAATACCCAATGGTTTTAACAGTTCCAGCTCCCGTTCTTCTTCCTGCAAATAGTGAATTGCGGATATGAACAATAAATATCCCACAAAAGCCGGCAAAAGACTGACGGTATTGATTTTAAAATCGAAGTAAATAAACAGATATCCCCAAGCTGCTTTCCCGATTCCGTTATATCGATTCTCATACCCCATCATTCCGCCACTCCCTTCTGAAGCATCAAATCCGTTTCGGCAACCTTTTCGTTATTCAGATAAAAAGAAGCCGCATAAAAGACCGGAAACCTTTCCATCACATCCGGGCTACCGCTGCTTCCGCCTCCGCCAAGTTCAACGGTCGGCCCCCACCCCGGCTTAAGCGTTTTACTGCTCCACTGTTCACCTGTATTCGAAGTTCCGCTCTTATCTCCGCCGATTGCAGAGGCAACTATCTTCGGACGATTGTCTCCTTCATAGACCGGAACCAAAGAAATTCCAATTTGTTTTATCTTATCCCTCTGCGCATCACTTCCCATATAAGTACATTTTATATATTGCATCTCTGTCACCTCTGTAAACTCGCCGTTTGGCTTCGGTGTCGTATCATAACGGGAATTGAACGTAAGCGAAGGCTGCCCCGGAACCGTCACCGGGCTTGCCATCACATGCACCGTTTGGAATACATTCTCAATTCGAAACTCCCCGACTTCTCCTGCATAAACAATCCCCGGAAGTTCCTTGCAGCCCCACGCAAAGCTCTGATTCCCCGTTTCCACATAGCGGAACTCTTCTAACGGAATCGCAATCCACCTTCCGTTTTCCTGCTCTACACGAACATTTTGTACCGCAAGCCGGTTCTTCTCTTCGCCCTCATTCTGCTCCTCCGGCGGTCCCGGCGGATACGCAAGCATCACTGCGAGTAAGCCTTCATATGAGTTCTCTCCCGCTTCCGTTAGGTTAAACACCGCATACCCTTTCTGTGCATCCGGCGGCACTATCAGACCATACTCCCAGAAAGGAAGCAACCATGCTTGGTGCCCCTTCCCCCGCATCTCCCGAAAAAGTTCCTTCTGTAACCGTTCCGAGGCGCACATGACACGGTAGTATCCGTTTTGCTCCAAGATTGCCTTTCCGTAAGCATCAAACGCTCCTGCGTAGGTGGTACAAGGCATACTGCGCACCGATGCAAAGGAAAGCCTTACAGAATCCCCATATTCACGGGCAGATGCCGGTTGCGCTCCCATCACAAGCGAAAATGCCAACAGAATCACGACACAAACAGAAACCAGTCCCATTCCCTTCGGATACTTTTTAAACCGTGCGATGGCTTCAATCCGTTTCCCGACATTCCTTCCACCGTTGTTAATACAGGTGCTTCCCGGCGTTTTGGCAAACCTGTCATTTGCCATAGAAAGTAAAATGCGGCCGTATTCCCGGCGCTCCTCCCCTTCCAACTGTTCCAACACATACTGGTCACAGCGGGACTCCATATCATTAATAGCTCGATTGGCGCAATATATAAGCAATGGATTACACCAATGCAGACATCGGAACATACAAATGACAACGTTCCACAACGCATCC
>JAFTPY010000369.1 GCA_017463035.1 Lachnospiraceae bacterium | reverse complement strand
TTAGACGAACTGGATGCCCGTGCAAAAAGCATCGGCGCAGTCAACACCGTCGTAAATCGTAACGGTAAGCTTTACGGTTACAACACCGACTATTACGGTTTCTTATATACCTTAAAAACGCACAACATTAAAATCACCGGAGAAAAAATCGTTGTTCTCGGAAACGGCGGTGCCGCGCAGGCAGTCCTTGCCGTACTCCGTGACCTTTCCGCAAAAGAAATCGTTATCGTGGACATCGTTCCGGGGGAAGGGGTATGCACCTACGAGGATGTGAACCGTCTCCATACCGATGCTACCGTTTTGGTCAACACCAGTCCCATCGGCATGTATCCGAAGGTAGACGCCGCACCTATCGACCTGGCACCGTTTAACAAACTCACCGCCGTTGTAGATGTTATCTACAACCCGGAAGTAACCAAACTTCTCTCTCAGGCCAAGTCCCGGGGGCTTATCGCGGTGAACGGTCTGCAGATGCTGGTTTCCCAGGCCTTCTATGCGGTACAGCACTTCCTTGATACTACCTTAGATGAGGCAAAGATTGAAGAAGTTACACAGATGATTCGTGAGACGTTGTATTAGGCGTTTTTTCGAAAAATTAAGTCGGTAGTTCTGCATTCGCGTTTGCAAAACTACCGACTATTTATTCTCTCTCCAAGGAAATCTCCAGTTTATCAAGCACCGAAAGATATCCGGTTGTCTCGTTCGAACCCATGGAAAAATCCCGCAACTCCTCTGACCCGGATTCTCTTTCCAACAATTCCCCTTCGAATATCCTTTGTCCTGCTTCGAACACAACCAACCTTACTTTGTTATAATCGATATCGGTATAACACAAATACATTCGCTCTCCAACCGTTATAAAATCAGCTTTGATACAACTATCCGCATTCTCCGTCCAGGCGGCAAATTCTTCTCCGCCCCTCCAAAGCACGGTTTCCTCGACCCTGTCCGAGTCCACAAAGTATGTATATGCCAGCAATTTGTTTTCCTTTGCTCCGATTACCGTCAGCGTCCGGTTTTCCTCTTTCCCGATTAACCAAAGGAAGGAAAAACCGTCCCCACGCTCTCCTATAGAAAATACACATTCTGCTGTCCCGTTCGTATCAAACCGGTAAATTCCTTCGTTCACGGTCATATGAACCTCCGACACTCCGAAGTCCTTCTCCGGCTCCGCCACCGGATACCCGTACAATTCCCCCGCAAGTTCACATAAAAAGCGACCGGTGTAACTTTCTACGTCGTCCCAAAACAGCGGATCTCTTCCCGCCAAATCCTCCTCGTAATACTCCGGTCCCAAACCCTCGTAATAAAAGGAATCCTCCTCCCCAAAGGTCACATACGACGGAAGCAGATACTTGTCCTCTCCGTAATAGGTATAACCGTCTGCCAGATACCACTTTAGTTGAAAGGAAAACACTTTCCCCCTCACCAAATGATTCCCCTTTACCGTCTTTTGCGGAAATTCAGGAGAAAGCCCGCAAAATAACATTCTGTTTTTCAACTCCGAGCCCTTCTCTCTTTCGTATCGAAGCTTGGTTTCTACCCTCTGTCCCTTAATCTGCGCCATCCTTGTTTGATAAAAATAATCTGCCTTTTTGACCGCAGTTTCACGATTGTATGACACCTCATCCGTATCCCGGACACGTTCTGCTACCCCGAGACTTATTTTCACACCTTCCACCGCATCCTGACTTCCCGTAAGTACCTTAAGTTCTCCCGTTGCCGTGCTACGACCTTCGGAGACCTTCCACCAAACAATGCAAAGAAGCGTCAAAACCGGTATCGCAACAAAAACAACTCCGGCCACCCGAATCCGCTTTTTAAACATTTCCTTCCTCCATTCTCCGGATAAACTCAGCTGCTTTCCCCTCGTTGTAGTTTAGCTTCTTTTTCAGCCACGTAACCACATCCGTATTATCTTCCTCCATTTCATCCATACTGACATCCGCCACAATATCAAACTGATCCACTAAAAGAACCCTTCCGATAACAGATTCTACTTCCTCTACCAAATGGGTCGCAATAATCAAACACTCCGTTTCTTCCAAAATTCCCAACAGCAGCTTATAAAAGTCCTTCCGGTGGAACAAATCATTGTTGGCAAAGGGCTCGTCAAGGAAAATGTAATCTGCTCCCTGACACAGAGCAAATACCGTCTCCACCTGATTCTTTTCTCCCACGGAAAGGTCCTTTAGCTTCCATTTCATCGGAATCTCGAAATACTCCGTCAAAAGCCGGAACCGGTCCTTGCGGAAATTCGGGAAACTCATCTCATAGAATTCCATCTGCTCCCCTACCGTAAACTCCCCGAAGAAGGTATGCTCACAGCTTCCCAGCGCCAATCTGTGAAGATTCTTGTAGGACACCGGCTTTCCGTCCAGTGTAATTGTATGTAACGGTCGCTCCTTCATATCCAAAATCTCTTTTATAAGCGTAGTCTTTCCCGACCCGTTTTTTCCCAACAGCGCAACAATCTCTCCCGGATGTAAAGCTACCTGCTTCAAAAAAGAATCGTTCTGTACCGGAAAGCTACGATCAAAGCTCTTTATTTCTAACATTTTCTTTCCTCCTCTTTTCCCTTATATCCTATCTACAGTTTTCGGTACACATGCCGTACTAAAAACAACAGTTCAACACCAATAACGCCGGATAATAGGACCGGTCTTTGCCATTCCCCCGGGAAATTCAATACTAGCTTACACACCACCATCATTCCTATGCCGCCTATGGCTACGACACCTCCAACGACATCTTTCTTTGCGTTCCGCAACACAAGATTCAAAAGCAACAAAGATATTGCAAACAACGCCAGGTTTATCATCGGTATCAAAACCGCTTCCGCAAAAGGAAATCTCCATACTCCTACGACACGCAATGCTTCCGGTATTCGAATGCGATACATACTTCGCTGATAACACCATTGCAGACTTCCGTACACCCCATATATCACTACCGGAAAAAGCACCGTCATAAGCTTTGCCCGCAAATATTTCCCACGATAGTTTGGGATTCTTCGTAATGTCACATACCAGTTTTCTTTAAAGCTTTCCCGATGTACCACCGTAATTGCCAGATATATCACCGCAAAAACTGCACAAAACAAACCAAATAAAATATTTCCGCCCGGTATGTTCGGATTCACTGTTGTTTGAATCGGCACTACGTTCCTCATCCATTCCGTCACCCGAAACACTTCCCAGTCCAACCGATCTTCATATCTCATTGCGTCCATAATCCACGCTATCATATTAACTAAGCCTGCCGAGCAAAGGAAACATCTTACCGCCTTCCTGTTACTCCACCCATTCCATAACTTCCGCTCTGTCATCCCTTTGTCTCCTTCGATATGCCAAAACAATCTTTACAATGTAGATACTTCCAAACAACAGCATTAAAACATAATCCAAAACCGGAATATCCCTTTCTACAAAACAATAATTGAGAAACGACGCAAGGACAAAATATCCCGAT
>JAFTPY010000368.1 GCA_017463035.1 Lachnospiraceae bacterium | reverse complement strand
TAATTTTAATGCATCCATCGGTTTTGACCAGAAATTCTATCATCAGGATATCCGCGGCAGCATTGCTCACGTAACCATGCTGGCGAAGCAGGGCATTTTAACCGATGCGGAAAGAGACACCATTATTGCCGGTCTGTCCGGTATTGAAAAGGATATTGAAAACGGTACCTTAGTCATCGACGGTACCCAGGAAGACATTCACAGCTTCGTAGAAGCAAACCTCATTGCCCGTGTCGGCGAAGTAGGTAAGAAGCTTCACACCGGCCGCAGCCGTAACGACCAGGTAGCTCTTGATATGAAGCTTTACATTCGCGACGAGATTACCGCTGTGGATGAACTGCTCGTTTCCTTATTGGAAGAATTACACACCTTAATGAAGAACAATGTCACCACCTATATGCCGGGATTTACGCACTTACAGAAGGCCCAGCCGGTGACCTTGGCACATCACATCGGTGCTTACTTTGAAATGTTTAAGCGTGACCGTTCCCGCCTTGCGGATACCAAGGCACGCCTTAACTACTGTCCGTTAGGTGCAGGCGCTTTGGCAGGTACTACCTACCCGTTAGACCGTGAGTACACCGCGTCTTTATTAGACTTTACCGGTGCCACCTTAAACAGCATGGATTCCGTATCCGACAGAGACTATCTGATCGAGCTTCTTAGTGCATTCTCCACCATTATGATGCACCTGAGCCGGTTCTGTGAAGAGATTATTATCTGGAACTCCAACGAGTACCGCTTTATCACCTTAGATGACGCCTACTCCACCGGTAGTAGCATTATGCCGCAGAAGAAAAACCCTGATATTGCAGAGCTTGTCCGCGGAAAGACCGGTCGTGTGTACGGTGCTCTCGTATCCATTCTGACCACCATGAAGGCGCTTCCTCTTGCCTACAACAAGGACATGCAGGAAGACAAGGAGCTTACCTTTGACGCAATCGACACCGTAAAGGGCTGTCTTGCACTGTTTACCGGTATGATTTCCACCATGACCGTAAATAACGACAACATGGAGTCCAGCGCAAAGAACGGCTTCACCAACGCTACTGATGCGGCAGACTATCTCGTAAACCACGGCGTACCGTTCCGTGACGCTCACGGCATCGTAGGCCAGCTGGTATTGTTCTGCGAGCAGAAGGGAATCGCCCTTGACGACATGACCTTAGAAGAATACAAGGCCATCAGCCCGGTATTTGAGGAAGACATCTTCGAAGCCATCCGCATGGAAACCTGCGTCACCAAGAGAAACACTTTAGGCGCACCGGGTCCGGCTGTGATGGAAGAAGTCATTAAGCGTAATGAAGAATACTTAAAGAATAAATAATACCATCTCATCTGACGGCGAACCGATTCGTCAGATGAGAAAATAACAGTTCAACCTTATACAATTGCAAAACAGGAACTTACAATCAAACGCTGTAAGTTCCTGTTTTTTTACACAACAATATCCGCATAACTTACAAGAGTTACATTCCCCATTCTGTTTGCTTCATCGGCACACCCCTTGGTAAAACCGGATTTAGAAAACAGATACAGATGTACATTTTTGTAAGAAAACAGCCTGCTACGTTTTACCAGGGTCTCTAAAACACTCAAATCAACTTTTTCATTCGTCCATTTACATTCTGCAAAAAGGGCTGTATCCTTGTCTTGCTCCCCCATAATATCAATCTCAGCCTGACACTTCCCGATGGGATCATTCCCCCACCAACGACCGAGAGATGTAAACTCCACGGGACATTTGCCGGTTAAAAGCTGTTTCCAAAGATATTGCATGCAAATATCCTCAAATACTTTCCCCATATAATCAGACAGCTTCGGCTCAATACGCTTGTAAACCAAATCAGTCGCACCACGGGCAATGATTGAATTGTTCTCCAACACAAAACGATGCCAAAAACGGAACATATTATCTTCAATCGAATAAACGGATTTGCGGGACATCATTTCACCATACGGTGTCTCTTTTTGCACGATACCGAGATTCATCAAATTCTTAATATAGGTGGAACAAACATTGGTATCTTCGCCCACCTTACTTGAAATTTCCGACATACGGGACGCTCCTGCCGCAATCGCAGTAATAATCGCCGTATAAATGGCAGGCTCGCGCACCTCTTGTTTCAAGAGGTTAATCGGCTCTTCGTAGAAGAAGGATATCGGATTTAAGAAAGTGTTTTTAATATTTTCTTCAACACTTAACGCTTCATTCATCTGTAACAGATACTGCGGTGTGCCTCCAACAACACCGTAAATCAACGCCTTATCTTCATCGGAAAGCTTTTTGAAATAATGACAAGTCTCTTCAAAATCAAAGGGCAGAATCTTCATTTGCGCCGTTCTTCTGCCGTACAAAGGTGCCTTATATGCAAGAACATGATCTTCCATATAGGACATAGAAGAACCACAAAGAATGAGCATGAGCTTAGAAGAATCCTTATATTTATCTATTAACAATTGAAGCGTAGAAGCAAGACTCTTTGAAGAACGGGCAACATACGGATACTCGTCAATCGCAAGAACAAAACGCTCCTTTTCTGCAAGCTTAAACACATATTCCAAAGCAGCCTGAAAAGACAGGAATGAAGTTTCTGTTTCGATGCCGCTACTATATTCAATAATACTTTTACTGAAGTTTTCGAGATTCTGTTTTGCGTTGCTTTCTACCCCCATAAAGTAAATCGCTCTTTTGTCGCCGAGGAACTGATTGATAAGTGCAGTTTTTCCCACGCGGCGACGACCGTAGATTACCGCAAATTCAAACTTGTTTGATGTATATAACATTTCCAGAGCATTCAGCTCTCGCTCTCTCCCGATAAACATAGCATTACCTCCATTTTAGGATGGCTATAGTATACCACAGTTTTTAACAATAGTCAAATATGATTCGGCAAATCTAACTTGACTATTTTCGGAATTTTTATTTTTGCTTATTTAATCCCCAAAAAGGAATAAATTTTCTCGCCCTCGGAAACCCTATTATTAACAATATAGGCTCGGTCGCGCAAGGCTCATTCTTGCGCCGGAAAACGTCAAATAATCGCCTCGGTATTTTTCGATATTTTATTTTGCGTATCGCAACGCTCCGTCAATCTTCCTCTAACCGGTTCTAAACGTCTCTCGGGTGTGACCTCGAGACTTAGAACCGTTAAGAGGTGATATCGACTGCGCTAAAGACGCGACCCTTCGGGAATGCAAAATGCC
>JAFTPY010000042.1 GCA_017463035.1 Lachnospiraceae bacterium | reverse complement strand
AGCTTCCGGTGTGTTGGAACACAGTGCGGCCGGAGTTTATCATTTATGACGGAAGTATGGTGTTTACAAAGAAATTTGCCTTTGATAAGAAGGAGGATGAAGCGCTGTATCTGCGTATCGGCGCAGCTAACTATATTTGTCGTGTGTTTTTAAACGGCGAGTACATAGGAATGCACCGGGGCGGTTCCACACCGGCATTTTTCAATGTGACAGAGCAGTTAAAGGAAGAAAACAGAATTATTATTGCGGCGGACAGTACCAGACGTCCGGAACAGGTGCCGACGGAAAATACGGACTGGTTCAACTATGGCGGTGTGTACCGGGATATTGAGTTGGTACGGGTGCCGAAGATGCATGTAAAGGATTTCCGTATTGCACTGGCACCGGACGGGACCTTTCGTAACATACAGGTAAAGGTGGGATTATCTGAGCCGATAACCGTCACGGCGGAGATTCGTATCGAGGAATTGGGAATAACGGCGGAGATACCGGTAAAGGAGGGCATCGGAGAACGTGTGCTGGAGGTGCCGGGAGCGGGATCGACGTTGGAGCTTTGGTCTCCGGAGTTTCCGAAGCTTTATGATGTGACGGTATCCTGTATGGGAGATACGGTCAGTGACCGGGTAGGCTTCCGTGAAATTAAGGTAGAAAAGGGCGAAATCCTGTTAAACGGCAAGCCGGTGTTTTTGCGGGGCATCAGTTGTCACGAGGACAGTGCGGTAAACGGAAAAGCTTTGACGGATGAGGAGCGTATCGAAAATATCAAGCTGGCAAAGGAGCTGGGTTGTAACTTTATGCGAGTGGCTCATTATCCGCACCATGAAAACATGGCGAAGTTGGCGGATGAGCTGGGCATGCTTTTATGGGAAGAAATCCCGGTGTACTGGGCCATTTTGTTCAACGGGGACAAGACCTACGCGGATGCGGAAAATCAGTTAAGAGAGCTGCTTGTAAGAGATTGGAACCGCGCCAGTGTAATTATTTGGTCGGTGGGAAACGAGAATGCGGATTCCGACGAGCGGCTTAGTTTTATGAGCCGGCTGGCGGACTGTGCGAGAAGAGAGGACGGAACCCGTCTGATTTCTGCAGCTTGTCTGGTGGACGGTGCGAAAAATCAAATAGCGGACCGCTTGACGGAGCATCTGGACATTATCGGTATCAATGAATATTACGGCTGGTATTCCCCTGATTTTGAAAAGCTTCCGCAGTTATTCGAAAACAGTAATCCGGATAAGCCGGTTATTATCACGGAGTTCGGTGCAGATGCGCTGACGGGGCTTCACGGTACCACGGAAGACAAGGGCACGGAGGAATACCAGGCCTATGTGTATGAGCGGCAAATCGAGACAATCCGGAATATTTCTTACATCAAGGGCATGACGCCGTGGATATTGTACGATTTCCGTTGCCCGAGACGTACCGCAGCCATTCAGGGATATTACAACCGGAAGGGGCTGCTGTCGGAAGATAAGAAGTATAAGAAGCCGGCATTTTCGGTGTTGAAGGCGTTTTATAAAGAAATTAGGGAGGAACATCATGCAGTATCGCAACGATAAATACGGAAATCCGATTTCCGTGCTGGGCTACGGATGCCTGCGTTTTACGAAAAAGTCCGGAAAGATTGAGTTTGAAAAGGCGGAGCAGGAAATTTTGGCGGCTTATGAAGCCGGGGTTAATTATTTCGACACCGCGTACATTTACGGCGGAAGCGAGGAGTTTCTCGGGGAGGTGTTTGAAAAGCATGGCATCCGGGATAAGGTGAACATCGCCACGAAGCTTCCCCATTACCTGATGAAGAGTAGAGAAGGCGTGGAAAAGACCTTTGCGGAAGAACTGCGCCGTTTGCGGACCGACCACGTGGAGTATTACCTGATGCATATGCTGACGGATGTGAAGACCTGGGAACGGTTAAAGGAGCTGGGCATTGAGGAGTGGATTCGGGAAAAAAAGGATAGCGGAGCCATCGGGCAAATCGGTTTTTCCTACCACGGCAATTCCGATATGTTTTGTCAGCTCATTGATGCCTATGACTGGGATTTTTGTATGATTCAGTATAACTATTTGGATGAGAATTCCCAGGCGGGGAAAAAGGGCTTAAAGTATGCTGCAGCGAAGGGCATTCCGGTGTGGATTATGGAGCCGCTTCGGGGCGGGCGTCTGGTAAACGGGCTTCCGGAGAAGGCGAAGAAGCTGTTTGGGGCGCATCCGAGTAAGCGTACTCCGGCAGAGTGGGGCTTCCGCTGGCTTTGGAATCAGCCGGAGGTGACCTGCGTATTGTCCGGTATGAATTCCTTAGAGATGGTGCGGGAGAACGTAGCCAATGCGGATGCGTCCCGACCGGACGAGTTTACGGCAGAGGATTATGCTTTGATTGCCGGTGTGGTGGAGGCCATTCAGGAGAAGATGAAGGTGGGCTGTACCGGCTGCGGCTATTGTATGCCGTGTCCACGTAAGGTAGATATACCGGGGGTATTCTCGGTATATAATAAGCGGTTTACCGACGGAAAAAGGAAGGCCTTAAAGGAGTATATTTGGTGTACGTTGCTTCGGAAGGATTCCACATCTGCGTCCAATTGTATCGGATGCGGTAAATGTGAGACCCATTGTCCGCAGCAGATTGAGATCAGGAAGGAACTGCAAAACGCCAAGAAGGAGCTGGAGGGTCCGTTGTATAAGGCGGCAAAGTTTGTGGTGAAGAAGTTTATGAAGTATTAAGGAAGCACTGATTCATTCAACGTTTTCCTAAAACATGACCCCGGTCACATTGTAATGTGCTTCTTTTTGTGGTATCATAAAAGCGGTGATGCAAATGTCGGATAACAAGATGATACGTTTTTTATGGACGACAATTTTACTGGCAGGGCTTTGTGTTCTTGCCGGGTTTCATGCGGAGTATTTCATGGGATGTCTCTTATGCGGGGCAGCCCTTATTGTAGTATTTCAAATACAGAGTTTGACAGATACGCAAAGCAGGAGTTCCTTGGTGATACAAGGGATTCTTTCTTTGCTTTTTTCTTTGGTAGCAGGACATTTTGCGGCATATCTGATTTTTTATGAGATGAGAGGAATCGGGAGGAAAAAAAAGGAGCGAACAGAGGAGAGAGTCGGCCCTATTCATGGCAGAGAGGAAGGAATGATGTTTCTTCGTGTGGTTTTGCCGGGCGTGTTTTGTTTCTTCGTCACACTTTTGCGTTGGTTGATAATCGGAGAGTCAGCGGAGAAGTTACCGGAATTACTCTGGTATGTGTTGCTTTTAACGGCATGTGCTGCAGTGCTCCTTGCGGT
>JAFTPY010000367.1 GCA_017463035.1 Lachnospiraceae bacterium | reverse complement strand
GGACAAAATAACGCCGGAATTACCTCTCGCACCGCGAAGGGAACCGCCGGAAATTGCCTTGCACACCTGCTCCATGGACGGATTCTCCAGCGCCGCAACATCCTTTGCCGCAGACATAATCGTAAGCGTCATATTGGTACCCGTATCACCATCCGGCACAGGAAATACATTTAACTCATTGATATACTCTTTATTAGCCTCGATGCGCTTTGCTCCGGAAAGAAAACACTTTTGAACCATGCCCGCATCAATCGTTTTCATACTCACCGTTTATCCTCCTTCATGCATAAGATGCACGTTTTCTAATCAATCACTCTGACACCCTCTACATAAATATTGATTTTTTCTACCGGCAAACCGGAGAACTCCTCAATCTTATACCGCACATTGCTTACCAGATTGTCTGCTACCGCGGAAATACTTACACCGTAAGATACAATGATATGAAAATCAACCGTAATCTTATTATTATTTACCGTAATGTTTACACCTCTGTTCAGGCTTTCCCTGCGAAGAAGCTTCGCAATGCCGTCCTTGACATTAACCGCAGCCATACCTACAACACCGAAACACTCCACTGCCGCAGAACCTGCATACTTTGCGATTACTTCATTGTCGATTACAACATTTCCCAATTCCGTATTCATCGTAGCATTCATTATAACCCCTCCTTTTACCCATTTTATCTTTTAGGATTATGTATCTATTCTAGTATACCTCATTTTAACTAAAAAGTGAACCTATTTTTCAAAAAAACCGTGAACTCCCGAAAAAATCCCGCATATCCTATAATAATTAAGGATTATTGAGGGGTTCCCATGCGAAAAGTGTTCGGTTTTATTCTGTTCTGGATAGCAGTAGGGATGCTGCTGACCTTCTTTTTGCGCAGTACCCTGCTGACCGTCCTGCTCATTGTGTTGTTTCTTGTACTGGGATACCACCTGTTTTGCGGTTAAGTCCCTTACACGCGAAAAGGGACTTTGCAAAACACCCGCCCTGCAAAATCCCTAATATTCATTCCGCTATGTGAGCATCAATTAAGCGCGCTCAACCTTGCCGGCTCTTAAGCAAGCTGCACATACGTACATCTTCTTTGCGCCGCCGTTAACCTTAACCTTAACGGACTTAATGTTAGACTTCCACATTTTATGAGCTCTTCCGGAAACCTGACTTCTGGAATGACTAATCTGCATACCAAACAGGGCTCCCTTGTCGCAAACCGCACATCTAGCCATGTCAATTGCACCTCCTTAATAGAAATTCAAGGCTATGGCCTACAAACAAATCTATTCTATCAGAAGAAGCGAAAGAATGCAAGAAAAATTTTAATTTTTTTATTTTTCTTCAAAAATCGCGATAAGCCCGCTATTCTAAGCCTTCTACCACCTCATTGATTTTCTGATCCATATCCGCTTTTTCTTTTTTATCCTTCGTGAAACGGTCCAATACGTCCGGAACCATATCAATGACCTTGGTCACCACATCCTGGTTCTTTACATTTACAAGCTTTGCATGACCGTCCTTAATGACAAGCACACAGCTCGGGGAAATCTTTCCTCCCATACCGCCGCCCGCATTGTTTTTGGAAGTACCCGTAAAGGCGCCGGCACCCACACCGAAGCTTACATCCACCAGCGGTAAAATAATGGTACCGTCATCAAACTTTACGGCATCGCCCACAACGGTCTTTGTGGTAAGAAATCCGTCCATCCCCTTAAATAAAGCTTCCACGGTTGCATTAAAATTGTTTTCTGCCATCGTAATGTCCTTTCCGCGCCCACGGCGCCATCCTTATTCTGCTTTCTGTTTTAATATCTTCAGTAACTTTTTGAAATTCTTTATAAAACGCTTTACGTGCTTGTCTCTTATCAGACGCAAGCCCTTTATCAGCAGGGTGCCGAACCGGATTCTTCCCTTAAAGAAAAGTTCCGCCACCACACGCTTCTCGTAAAAATCAGGCACAATGGTAACACCTTTTCCGTACCATGCGTACATAATGCCCAGCACTCCCAAGGCTTTACCCGTGGATTCCGGGTCACCGGTTCCGAACTCCACATATCCCTTTATCTTCCCCGGCAACACATGACGAAGCACTTGTTTTACGGTATCCCACGCGGTTCCCATTGCTGTCCTATGAAGCTCGTCCTCAAGAAACGCAATGGTTTTCTCTTTCTTATACCATAAAAGTTTTATTATATTAATAAACTTTGTTATCTTTTGTTTTATAAGCGCCGGAATGTTCTTGATTTTCTCGTACACTCCTTTGATTTTAGTAAATAACGATTTCTTTTCTTCCTCAGCTCCGGAATTCTCTGTTTCACCTGCTCCGACATCCGCCGACAGTACAGAATTGCTGTCCGCTGTCATCTCCTCCGCAGTTTCCGGCACATAATTGCTCTCGTTATCCGGTTCCGCCGGCACTCCGACGGGCTCCGTTTCCGTCAGCGTAGTTACCACTGCATGCTGTTTCTTCTTAGTTTTTTTCATTTTCATTTCTTTTTTCTTTTTTTCCTATTTCGGCTTATCGCTGTTCAGCAGACACAATCCGAAAATCCGCACCGTATAATGCAGCTTCTTTTCCGTATACCGGATTCGTACCCGTAAAAAAGGATTCAGCCAGGATACGAGACCGTCCGCACGGAAAATCTCCTCCGGAGCCTCCTTCTTGTCCAACTTTCCCTTATAGCGTACCGGCGCCAATAAAACCAAAAGCACTGTCACCAGCAGCAACCCGAGAATGACAAGCAAAAGGATTCCGATACATTTCAGCAGAAACAAAAGAACCTTCAGTACCGCCGTCATGCTCCATCACCCGCCTCACTGCTTTTGCGGTCCAAATGCGGAATCACCCGAAAATTGCCGGTGGCCAGATAGGTGTCACACAGCATGGCTGCTGCCAGCTCCTGTGCTGCTGCCTCTCCTCCCGCCAAGCCGTATACCACAACCTCTCTTTTCCGGTAATAAGGCTGCAACATTTGGTTCGCTTTTACATACTCCAGACAGTTTTCTTCATTGGAAGGAGCCGTCAAAAGGTAAACATCCTTCACCGGACGTTTCTTTTCGATGGATTTCATAATGCGTTTTTGTCTCTTTTCCGGTATCCCGGCCACATATAACGCTTCCTTCCAAACTACCATGTACTACATCCCCTCTGCCAATTCACGAATTGCCCGCATTGCTGCTGTTTTCTCCGACATATCGTGACAATTTTCCAATGATGCCAAAACATATTTCTGAATATCGGATTTGCGTGTAAACGGAAGCGGCAGATTTTGAATTACCCTTGCCATAACTGCGCGATTTACCGCTCTTTGGCCCTCTTCCAAAACCTTTGTAACTGCGACACAGAACTCGTCCAACATCGTGTCAAAGGACAACTCCTTCGCTTCCTCATTCTCAAGCTTTACAAAAATACTGGTGGTATGCAAACGTCTTGCGCATGCCACTCTTGTATACAAAACCTTTTGCATCATAGCATCCAACAACTTCTCATCCACGGGAAGCTCGTCAAAATATGCCTCCTCCGTAAACAAGAACTCTTCAATCTGCTCCGGAATTCCCTCAAAGGTCTCGAAAGCCTCTACCAATGCCATATCAGAAAAATCCTTTCCTTCCGAAAGCATACGGTATATCTCACGACATCCTTTCGTTGCATCCGTATCCGCCGGCATGACATAGCCTTCGGTAAACAATACTGTAAGCAAGCTGTTTACAATCTCCGTCAGGCTGAAATACGCGTCGCTGACAGACGTGATAAACTCCGTAATCTCAGAAAGCTTCTTTTTTGCGGAAGCATACTGCTCCTCCGTAATGCTACGGTAATCCAGCGCATTTAACACATCCAGCGCCTCACCACACTCCGGGAACAATTCCATTCCCTCCGGCTCGTATAAACCGGACGCGGAATATAACATATAAAACACACGGTCCAAAGTCTCCCCGTCTGCCTCTTTATATACAGACGCGGTATTTCTGACCCATTCCATGAACTTTGCCTTTGTCATACGCACCGGAAGCTCCGAAATCGTAGCGGAAACTCTTGCCAAAAGCCCCTCCTGCTCCTCATCAAAAAACAGGAACGAACTGATTTCTTCCAACGCCGCATTGCTGTCAATTTCCTCTGCCGTCCCTTCCATGGCCGGAGCCAGACGCTGCAGGGCATACTCATGTAAATACAAACGGTCGGTATAGGCGGTAAGCGCCTGCATTGCCACCGTAAGCTCTTGTCGCAACTCACCGATACGCACCAGTGCATTTTCTCCCGAAGCACACTCTCCCTTTGCCAAAGCCTCCACATACTGCTTTACGGTCTTGGCATACTCCTTTGCCTTCTCCGGAAGCACCACGTCGCCTTCCGCAATGCCCTCGGCAAAAGAAGTATACTGCATGGCAAGATTATAATTTGCCATCCGGTAATAAACACCTGCCAGATTTCTCAAATAACACGGTAAATTGAACTCCACATCTCTCTTTGCAAACAATTCCTTCCGTGCCTTTACCAATTCATGATTCATAACAAACCTTCCTATTCTTCCGTATTTCCTTTTACCCGTCTTACATGTTCATGGGTATATAAATGATCCGAGCAATACTCGTAATTTCCTTCACACTTGGAACAGAACCGGAACTCCAGCGAATCATCATCAAGCTCCGTTCTTCCGCAAATCGCACACTTATGTCTTGTAATTACATTTCTTCCCCGGAACTCCACCACATTGCCGGATTCCCACTTGGCATCGTACATTTTCTTTCGAAAGTCCGCCTTCCGTTTCATCTCCGAAGGAGAAATCCGACGGTAATTTCGGGTAGAAAAGAAGAAAATAATAAAGTTCAGTACGGAAATCACAATGGCAAGGGCATAGGCTCCACCGACAATAATTCCTTTGTTAGTTATGTTCCAAATAGCTTCATAGACCATCAAAGCTCCATAAATAATTCCAAGCCACTTTGCCTTTACCGGAATGAGGAAAAACATCAAAAACGTAGCATTCGGTATCATTACAAAATAAGCAAGAAACATAGAACGATTAACATAGAACATACTTCCGATACCTTCCATGTTAATATAAACCATTCCTTGACCTATAATCAGACATGCAATTCCATAAAATACAAATGCCGAAATAATCTGAAACAATAAGCCCGAAAAATAGTATACATTAAACCGAAACGCTCCCCACATATTCTCCAAAGAACGTCCGATAGAATAGTAAATATATAACTCCAATATCACCCAAAACGGATTATTGCTCGGCGGTTGCAGAACAAATGTAATCAGACGCCATACCTCTCCGTGCAGGATGCGATACACATCCAAATCCAACCAAGTCTGGTAAAATCCGGGCATCATCTGGCTCAGCAAAAATCCCGCTCCATACAACACTATCATATAAAGCATCAAATTCGGAACCGCATAACGTCCCAGCTTTCGTTCCAATCGATTCAATAACTTCATTAAAACAAATCCTTCTTTCTGAAAATAATCGCTACAATAGAAGCAATCAGCAGTGCACCACCCAATACAAACAGGAAGCCATATGGTTGATTCTGCCCCGGAAGCGGCACATTCATACCGTAAAAGCTGGCAATCATGGTAGGAATTGACATAACAATCGTCACCGTGGCCAACGCTTTCATCACACTGTTTAAGTTATTGGAAAGAATGGACGAAAACGTATCCATGGTACTGTTTAAAATACCGCTGTAAATATTCGCCATCTCAAGTGCCTGACGGTTCTCGATAATTACGTCCTCAAGTAAATCCTCATCCTCCGGATAACGCTTCACTTTCTCTGTGCGAAGAAGCTTCTCGAACACCGTCTCGTTGGAACGGATTGCGGTGGTAAAGTACACCAATGCCTTCTCCAGCTCATGCATCTCCAGAATCTCCAGATTGCGCTGGGATTCCTTTAACTTATCCTCCAAACGTTCGCTTTCCCTGTTAATCACACGCAGATACTGCAGAAATACCGTTGCCACCTTATAAAACACCTGCATAATGAAACGTGTCTTTTTGTAAGTAAAGAAATCCTTGATTTTGCCGGTCTTAAAATACTGCAAAATCGGAGTTTCCCGTAACGTAACCGTAATTACGATATCCTTTGCGGTAATACTTGCCAGCGGCATGGTGGTGTAACGCTTTCGTTCCACCTCATCCACCAGCTCCGTCTCTATCTCCGGAGAGTCAACCAAAATCAAATGGTAAGTATCCTCCAGTTCGATACGCGCCTTTTCTTCTTCATCGAGAGGCGCCCTAAGGGCATCCAGCTCTACTCCCGTCATGCCGGCAACTTCTTCCAACTCCTTGGGACTGGGTGCGGTCAAAGATACCCAACAGTCTTTTTCAATTTTGTCCAGACGAATAAAATCGCCGTTCTCTGCTGTCTTAAAAATCTCTAACATCGCACATTCCTCCTTGAATCTGTCTTATGCAGGCACGCAAAAGAGTGTGGGGCAAACTACCCCACACTCATTATACGTTTCCTACTCCCATTCGTCAAGTAAAGCCTTACGAAAAAAGCTGTATACTTTATTAAATTTCCACCCTGCTTTTTTAAAAAAATATGAAAAACGATTTCTTATACGCTTACCTTCTTATCTAACAGCAATGCCGTTCCCACATAACTCAGTGCCAGTGTAGCCGCATACACACCGATAAACGCCCAGGCTTCCGTATTTACCACCAAATACTCACCTTCCAGAAAACCGGTCGGAGTCACAAGAGTAGCCACCTTCGTCACACACCAATCCAGAATAAAATAAATCACAACACTGGCTACACCCTTAAACTTCCAATTGGAGAGCAATGTGGTAGACAAGGTAATTGCAAAAATCGCTAATGCAATGAATACCAGCCATGCAATCAAAAGCATTACTACTACATAAATCACCTCGACCAAGCGGATTTCCACACCGGTCAATGCATGGAAAAACTCTTTCACTGTATCTAAAAACATCTTTACATCGCCTTTTGCCGCGCAAACCAGAAACACATCACCGATACCGATGGCCGCGAACGCACATCCGCATACAAAAATCTGAAGGATGGTAGTTACAAGCTTTGCACCCACAATCTGAAACATATTCCTTGGGGTCAAAAACAACATGTAGCTTTGTTTTGTACGCAAATCATTGGAATAGGTCACGATACTTTCAAAGCTGAAGTAAAGCAAAGAAATCATCGCTACAATCATCATCCCCCCTAATCCAATACCGGCCCAATCCCCTTTATCAAAAATCAAGCCCGCCAAAAAAACAAGTTCCAGTACCGCAATAACAATTCCCACCACAAACTTCGACATCAACTGCTTTCTGAACTCATACTTAATTAACTTACCCATATTACTTTATCTCCTCTCCTGATTACGCATATACTTCCTTGTACAAGTCTACGATGGATTTGCCCCGTTCGGTACGAATCTCTTCCGCATCTCCCGCCAGAATCACACTTCCCTGCTTCATAAATACCACGCTGTCCACAATCGGCTCCAGTTCATCCACCAGATGACTGGATATTACAATGGTCTTTCCTTCTCCCGCTGCTTCCACAATGGTCTGAATAATGCTTTCTCTTGCAATAATATCAATACCGTTTAACGGTTCATCCAGCATATAAAGCTGTGCGTCTCTTGCCAGAGTTGCCGCGATTTTTAATTTTGCCGCCAATCCGGAAGAAAGCTCCTTTGCCTTGTCGGTCATCTTAAGATCCATACGTGCAATCAACTCCTCGTATCGTGCCATGGAAAAATCCTCAAAAAAGTCCGCATAATACTTTCCCACATGCTTTACGTTCATGTAAGAATAAAAGAAAGGCTCCGTGGACATATATGCCACTTTTCGTTTCGACTCCACACCGATTTTCTTACCGTCATAGTACAACTCTCCGGTCGTCGGCTTCACAAGTCCCGCCACCATCTTCATAAAAGTGGTTTTTCCGCTGCCGTTGGGACCGAGTAACGCATAAATGCGTCCATCTTCCCATACCATATCCACATCCTTCACTGCCTGCTTCCCTAAATAACGTTTTCCCACTGATTTCGCTTCTACCATGATATCCTCCTTATAATCCTATTGATACTATGCCGTACCACCCTGTTTTACAACCTTGAAATCGCTTTTTGAAATATCTCTTGCAGCTCTTCCTTGGTATACCCTAACCCTAAAAACGTAGCAATCGTATCCGCCACAAGCTGTTCGGCCCTTTCCTTTTTTAACCGTTCCGCAATTCCCTGCTCCTCGGTCAGATACGTCCCCAGTCCGCGTTTTGTGAAACAGAGATCCTGCAGTTCCAACTCCTTATAAACCCGGGCCGCCGTATTCGGATTAATCTTATACCGCACTGCCATGTCTCTGGCAGACCAAAGCTTCTCTCCCGGATGCAATTCCCCGCTCATCAGCATTCGTTTGATTTCTTCTACGACCTGCAGATAAATCGGTGTACTCGTGGAAAACTCCATTCCATACCTCCTTTTTCATCACTGACTTAGTGTACTAGATACATAGTACACTATATTCTTATATCTGTCAATAGTTTTTTGAAAAAAATTGGTTGTTTACTTTTTCTGAAAAAAAACCAAACTAAAACCGTAAAGAAACAGCATCTTTACACGCTTCGGAAAAATCCGGAGCTACACTGTAACCAGCCGCTTTTAGGCAGAACGGAGGCAACCATGAGAAACAAGTTATTGGATGCAACTGCTCTTACCATCGCAATCATCGGTGCCGTTAACTGGGGGTTAATCGGCTTCTTTGATTTCGACTTAGTTGCATTTTTGTTCGGTTCCATGTCCTGGATTTCCCGTATCGTTTACGCCCTGGTCGGTTTAAGCGGTCTTTATCTGCTCACCTTCTATTTGTACCTGAGCGATAATCCAATCACAGAACGTGGCTAAACGCAAAAAGAAACCCGACAACAGGTGTATCTGACCTGTTGCCGGGTACATAACCTACTTATTTCACTTTTCTTTCAAGGATACTCCTACAGCTTACGCAGCAATCTCTTGGATGCACAGGATGCCTTATTTAAGAAACGCACATCCTGACCGAAGCTGATTTCGATTACCTTCACATCACTGTTATCCCGCACAATACCCTTACCGAAATATTCGTGATATACCATATCTCCGATACGGAGACGATCGATTTCTTCCCGTAAAACTTCCTTTTCCTTCAAACTCTCGGCAATTTCACGAAGCTCCGCATCATCCGTATCATCTCCGCTGCGCATCTGACGAATCATCTCCTCGTTCATTAAACGTGCCCGTTCCTTATCCGCAAGAATGCTTGCCTCATCCTGACGTTCTGTCGGCCGGCGTCTGGTTTCCTCATAAGAATCCTGTACCGGCTGCTCTCTTCTCTTCATCACCGGAATCGGCGTACCGTCCGTGGAAAGCGGTGCGCCGGTCACCGGAACATTTTTCAGATTATCCAGCTTTTCACTGGTTTCGCTGCCCTTCATATCATCCTTGTACTTCTTGATATACCAAAGCGCCACCAAAGCTCCCGCCGCAATCACAACCACAACCAGAATTGCAACCAAGCCTCCGCCGTTTCCGTCATCCTCACCCTCTCCCGGAGTCTGGGTCGGTGCAAGAGTCGGTGCCGCGTCCGTCGGTGTCGGAATCGGTGTCGCGGTCGGAATCGGCGTCGCGGTCGGAACCGGAGTCGGTGTCGCTATCGGCTGTACCACATCCACCGTGAGATTTACATAACTGCTGTGAATGTATCCGATCAGAATTGTCTCATTTTTCAAAAAAGATACCTTATACCATACCTGTCCGTTATTTACTTCCTGCGCAAGAATTGCCACTTCGTCGTCTTTATCCAATACCACGTTCGTCTCATTCAGTTTTAACTGCGGATTATCCTTACCTGCCGCAGTCCGTACATTCAACCCGTAGGTGGTTACCACGCCGCGATAAACATTCCCTTCCCCGCGTTCTTCATCGTATTCGTAAACCGCTTCCGTTGCCGCGGATGCATATTCTCCCTTTGCAAACAAAAGGCTGCCGCACAACACCGCAAATAATACCTTTTTCAGTTGCTTTCTTACTGTTTTTCTCATACCCATTCTCCTTTCAAAGTAACTCATACGCCTTGCGTTTTACTCTTCTTTCCCCAGTATATAATGAATAAACTGTTGCGCACTTCGTCCCGAGAGACCGCCCCCACGCAGCTCCCAGATATTCGCCTGTGCCAGTAACATTTCTTCCTTTCCGGCAAGTTCCGGATACTTTGCCGCAATTCCTTTTACAATCCGCTCAAACTCCCGTTTGTCCGGTGCCGAGTAATTAATGGAAATACCGAACCGCGCCACCAGGGACAGCTTTTCCTGCATGGTATCGGAACGATGCAATTCATCCTTTGACATATCCGAACGGTCCGACCAGGTCTCCCGGATCAGATGCCGTCTGTTGGATGTTGCATAAATCAAAATATTCTCCGGCCGGATTTCCAGGCCGCCTTCAATCACCGCCTTTAAATACTTATACTCGATTTCAAACTCTTCAAAGGACAGGTCGTCCATATAAATGATAAACCGGTAATTCCGATTCTTAATCTTCGATATCAGCGCCGACAGCTGATGAAACTGATGCTTATAAATCTCTATCATCCGCAAGCCGTCATCATAAAATTCATTTAAAATCGCTTTGATGCTGGTGGACTTTCCGGTGCCGCTGTCGCCGTACAGCAACACATTGTTGGATTTTTTCCCTTCCACAAAGGCCCTGGTATTCTCCACCAACGTCTTTTTCTGCAGGTCATAGCCGATAATATCGTCTAAGCGTACAATTTCCGTATTGGTAATGGGCTGCAACGAAAACTCCTCTCCTTCGCCCACCAAGCGGAACGCTTTGTTTAATCCGAACTGTCCCACACCGTATTTCTTATAAAAACCGGTCACCGCCGCAAACACGTCCGCCCCATCCTTAGATAATGCCAGTGCGTGTTGCAATTCCTTTACCTTATCTCCCACACTCTTATTAAAGTACTGTGCTTTTTTCGGAATGGACCGATAGTTCGTCAATACAGAGAAACAATTGATATTAAGTTCCGCCTCCAGTTCCGAAAAATCATAGAAAAACAACTCTCTGAAAATCCCGAAATCATTTTGAGCCAAAATATTTACCGAGCCTTCCGAAGCTCCGTTTTTCTCACACAGCAGGGAAAATGGCGTTTCCGCCATGGCAAGAACATATGCAATGTATGCCTGCCATAAATTCTCGTCAAAACCGTATGCGGTGGCCAAATCCAAAAGCTTATGCACCTGTACGTACAACCGCTCCACCGTCTCGGACTTATCCGCTTTCTGCTGCTCATATGCGTGAATACAGGCCGCAATATCCTTTAAAATCTCCGCGCCCGCAATCTCTTTATAGATAATCAATCTTGCAATCTTATGGTACATCTTTCTGCCTTTCCGATACCCTACGATATCCGCTAAGCCTTACATATCCTTTGCGCAAACCAGGGTAATTCCGGCTTCCTTCGCCCGCTGTATCGTTTCCTC
>JAFTPY010000366.1 GCA_017463035.1 Lachnospiraceae bacterium | reverse complement strand
TTGCTTGCGTCGACCCGACTACTCTGACTTCAGCATCCGGTAATTCTTCCATTTGCCGGACAGGTAGTAGATAATGCCGGGAACGGAGGTGCCGTAGGCGGCCAGACCGTAGCCCAGGAAGAATCCGAACAGACCAAGATCCAGAGCGATACCTAAAATATAGCTTAAGCTGATACGGAGTACCACACCGTCCAAAAGGCCGAAAATCAGGTTCAGCTTGGAGTTACCGATGCCGTTCATCAGGGCATTGGTACCGCGCATCAGGAGCATGCCCGGGAAGCTGATAATGGCAGCAATGACAAACTGCTCGATGTATTTCGGGTTGATAACATCTTCTTCTCTCTTAAAGAAACCGAACAGCTCCTCGGAGAAGAGGAGAAGAATAATCGTAAATACAGCATAGAAAATTCCACTAAATATTAAAATCCAGTTGACAACGGAGGCGGCGCGTTTCTGCTTGTTTGCGGCTACGTTCTGTCCGATCATGGAGCTGCCTGCCATCGTGAGGCCGTAGGTGATACGGTTTACCACATCGTCAATCTTAACGCCAGTACCGAAGGTGGAGGATGCGGTAACGTGCACCTGGTTTACCAGAGAGTTTACGTACATCATGGAAAGATTGATGGCAGCACTCTGGATAGCAAGGGGAATGCCCAGGCGGGACAGATGCTTTGCTGCGGTTTTGTCGATGGCAAAGCTCTTTTTCTTAAAGTCAAAGCCAAAGGCTTCTTTTCTCTTATACAGGTAAATCAAAGCATAGATAAATGCAACGGCCTGACCGAGAATCGTTGCCAATGCGGCACCCGAGGTGCCCATGTTTAAAAACTTCACAAACAGGATGTCTAAAATCAGGTTCAGGATAGAGGCAATCAATACGAACTTAAACGGTCGTTTGGAATCGCCCATGCCGCGGAGTACTGCGGACACCATATTGTAGCCGAAGGTAAATACATTACCCAGAGTACAGATGAGGAAATAATTCCAAGCGTGGTCAAAAGCCTCTGTCGGGGTCTTTAATAAGTTCAGTACCGGTATGCCGATGCAGACACCGACTACCGTTAAGATAGTTGCCAGTCCCAACACAAGGGAGAACAGAGTGCCGATGGCATTGTTCAGTTCTTTCTTTCTCTGTGCACCGATAAGCTGGGCAATATAAATCTGACCGCCGTTGGAAAAGCCTAAGCCCACCATGGTCATAAACATGACAACGGTACTGCCGTTGGTAACGCCGGATACGGCGTTGGTACCGAGTACCTGGCCCACTACCAGCATATCCACCAAAGAGTAAACGACCTGTAAGGCATTGGACAGCATAAAGGGCAGGGAAAAGCGGATCAGGCTTTTCGGCACGCTGCCGGTGGTATAGTCCGTAATTAATTTTGTGTTTGACATAATCGTATATGAACTCCTTTACTATGTAGCATATTGTTCGCTTCGGAACTGCTGTAAGCACTTGGGCGAAGATGCTTATAAGTGCTTCTTTTGACAAAAAGAAAAAGGGCAAGCCCCTTTTTTATTATACGAAGTTTCCGGCGGATGTCAAGAAAAAAGTATTGACAGCGTAACAATGTTATGCTATTATGGTTCTAAAGCGTAACATTGTTACGAAAGGAGGTACCCATGGGAGAAGAGCTGATTTCCAAAAAAGAGCTTTTGGAACAGTACGGGATTTCGTACGGAGCCTTGTACCGTTGGAAACGGAAAGGGCTGATTCCGGAGGAGTGGTTTTTAAAGAAGGCTACGGTAACCGGACAGGAGACCTTTTTCCCGAAGGAGTTGATTTGTGAACGGGTAGAACTGATTCAAAACCAGAAGGATGATTTTTCTTTGGATGAGCTGTCGAAGCAGTTTCACAAGGAGTCGGAGACGAAGGCGGTACTGACGGTAAAGACAGTGTACGGAGACAAGACCTTTTATGTCAATGAGATTCAGCAGGTGCTTTTGGATGACGGAAAGGGTGAGGTGAGAGATTTGACGCAGGAGCTGCTCGGCCGGACGGGAAATGATCGGAATTGCGCGAGTAGAATCGACGACAAGTATGTGTGAGGAATGAAACATACGGAGCGGAGTTCAAAGGATAAATTGCAGATGACCGGTGAGAGAGCCGGCAGAGAAAGAGAGGAGATTGAGTTATGGATTTAAATATTTCGGGAAGCGGTCAGATTACGCCGGGAGAGTACGATACGATAAGAGTCAGCGGTAGTGCACATTTGGGGGATGCGGTGCGTTGTAAGAACTTATATGTGTCCGGTTCCGCCAATGGTAGCAATGTTGTGTGTGAAAAGGATTTTCACATTTCGGGAAGTTGTGGGTTTTCCGGGAAAGTATCGGCGGGAAATGTAGCAATTTCCGGTGGTACTTCTTTCAAAGGAGATGTAGAGGCAACGGAACGGATTGCGATTTCCGGAGGAATGAGCTGCGGAGGCGATTTGAGATGTAAGCAGCTTCAAATTTCCGGAAACGGGAAGGTGTCCGGAGATGTGGAAGCGGAGCTTGCGAAGATTCGGGGAGCTCTTGATTGTGACGGACTGTTAAATGCAGAGGAAGTGGACATCGAGTACGAGAAAAGTATGGAAGTGGGAAGCATCGGCGGAAGTAAGATTACGATTTATAAGCGTCACGGAGAAGAGAAAAAGAAAAGAGCTCGTCTGCCGTTGTTTGCTTCTTTGATAAAGAGAACTACGGTAGGTACGGTACGTGTGAACAATTCCATTGAGGGTGACGAGATTGCACTGGAAGGCGTAGCGGTACCGCGTGTATCCGGTCGCGTGGTGGCTATCGGTGCGGACTGCGAGATTGAACTGGTACAGTACAGCGAACAGGTTGAAGTTTCTCCGGAAGCTAAGGTGGGACGCACGGAGAGGATTTAGGACTAAGCTTTTCTTCGAAGTGAGATGCGGGAAATTTTCGAGGTGGCATATGTCGGACGGAAGTTTCGCAACTGATATCAAGAATTTAGAGAAGCGGTTGTGCTATCCTTAGGCTGTAAGGAGGGGAAACGGCTTGTACGAATGGAACGAGACGATACAGCGCATGATTGACTGGATTGAGGCGCATTTGACGGAGAATCCGACGCTTTTGCAAATGTCGGAGGAAATCGGATATTCGCCCTATTATGTGTCTACAAAATTCCATGAGATTGTGGGCATGACGGTGAAGAATTACATTGCGGGACGGCGCCTTGCCATGGCGACTTTGGAAATCCGGGATACGAAGGAACGGATTCTGGACATCGCAGTGAAATACGGTTATTCTTCCCAGGAGGCCCTGACGAGAGCCTTCGTGAGTGCCTACGGGTGTACACCGGCGGCCTATCGGAAGAAACCGCGCCCGGTACGTCTCGCCAACCTGCAAGTGGTACTCTTTCCCGAACATTACATCAATAAAGGAGAACCGACCATGAATACAACAGCATTAACAGAAGCTAGAGTAAGGGTAGAACATATTCCGGCTCATAAGTATATCGGAATTTGGGATATGGAGGCATCGGATTACGGGAAATTCTGGAGTCGTCACGACTGTGACACGGTATGTGGCATCATCGATAGCATGAGTCACGTATCCCACCCGATTGTTACCGGACATACTGCGGGATGGTTTTACGAAAACGGTACGAAGGGCTATTTCTACGGCTTCGGCGTACCGGAGGACTATGACGGAGAAATCCCGGAAGGATTTGAGATGCGAAGCTTCCCGGCCAGTGATTATCTTGTGTTTTATCACCCAACCTTCGATTTCCTAAAGAACAACGGTGAGGTCATGTGCAGAGTAGAAAACCTTGCATGGAACTATGACCCGGCAAAGCACGGCAATGTGTGCTACGAATGGAACGAGGACGTTTGTCAGAACTATCAGAGACACTACCCGGAGGGGATCGGGTATGAGGTATTACGACCGGTGAAGAGGAAGTAGAGTAAATAGGGAAAGCCGTGCAGAAATGCGCGGCTTTCCCTGTCTCTGTGTTTCTATACTTTGTTCGCAGGAACAGATATTACTTGGCTCGCATGGAATTCTTTCGATTTTCACGAATTACGATTCCCCACAAAAGAACAAGGCCCAGAACTCCGATTCCTAACCATAAACCATCGCTTCTTAAAAAACTATCTTCCGGTAATTTAGGAAATACAATATATCCAACCATAA
>JAFTPY010000365.1 GCA_017463035.1 Lachnospiraceae bacterium | reverse complement strand
TTGCGGATGCGCAGGCTGGTCGGCGTTACCTCCAGAAGCTCGTCCGTATCAATAAATTCCAGACACTGTTCCAAGCTTAAGATACGCTTCGGCACGAGGCGCAGGGCTTCGTCGGCGCTGGAGGAACGGGTATTGGACAGATGCTTGGTTTTGCAGACATTGACTTCGATGTCTTCTGCCTTGCCTGTCTGACCGACTACCATGCCGGAATATACTTTTTCGCCCGGCCCGATGAAAAGGGTACCGCGCTCCTGAGCGTTGTACAGACCGTAAGTAATGGCTTCACCGGCTTCAAATGCAATGAGAGAGCCGAGTTTACGGTACTGGATGTCGCCCTTATAGGTACCATAGCCGTTAAAGGTCGTATTGAGAATACCATTTCCCTTTGTATCGGTCATGAATTCGCCGCGGTAACCGATGAGGCCGCGGGAAGGAATGGAGAACTCCAGACGGGTATAGCCACCGGTTCCCATGCCCATATTGAGCAGTTCGCCCTTTCGCTCACTCAGTTTCTGGATAACTGCACCGGAGAATTCTTCCGGAACATCCACATATGCAAGTTCCATCGGCTCTAATTTCTTGCCGTTTTCATCCTCACGATACAAAACTTCTGCTTTGCTGACCGCAAATTCATAACCTTCACGTCGCATGTTTTCGATTAAAACTGACAAATGCAGCTCGCCGCGTCCGGATACCTTAAAGGCATCGGTGGATTCGGTTTCTTCGACGCGCAGGGAAACGTCCGTATTCAACTCGCGGAACAAGCGGTCCTTGATATGACGGCTTGTGATGTATTTTCCTTCCTGTCCGGCAAGCGGTGAATCATTTACGATAAAATGCATGGCAATCGTGGGTTCACTGATTTTCTGGAACGGAATGGGTGTCGGAGCATCGGGAGAGCAGAGGGTATCACCGATATGGATATCGGAAATACCGGAAATGGCAACGATGGAGCCAATCTTTGCTTCCGTTACTTCTACTTTATTTAAGCCGTCAAATTCATATAATTTGCTGATTTTTACTTTTTTCTTTTTGTCCGGTTCGTGGTGGTTTACAATGACCACTTCCTGATTGACCTTTACGGAACCGTTATCGACTTTGCCGACACCGATACGGCCGACATATTCGTTATAGTCGATGGTACTGATGAGAACCTGAGTACCTTCGTCCGGGTCACCTTCGGGTGCCGGAATGTGTTCAATAATGGTATCGAAAAGCGGAGTCATATCTTTATTCTTTACGGTCAGCGTCTTAGTTGCGGTACCGGCCTTAGCAGAGGCAAACACGAACGGACAGTCCAGCTGCTCATCATTTGCTTCCAGATCCATCAACAGTTCCAAAACCTCATCCACAACATCTTCCGGGCGTGCTTCCGGGCGGTCGCATTTATTGACACAGACAATCACGGAAAGCTCCATCTCCAGCGCTTTTTTTAATCCAAATTTGGTCTGGGGCCTCGGGCCTTCAAAGGCATCCACTACAAGAATAACACCGTCAACCATCTTAAGAACACGTTCTACTTCGCCGCCGAAGTCTGCATGTCCCGGGGTGTCGATGATATTAATTTTGGTTCCTTTATACATAACAGCAGTGTTTTTGGAAAGAATCGTGATACCACGTTCGCGTTCAATGGCATTGCTGTCCATAACACGCTCAGCAACTTCCTGATTCTCGCGGAACACACCGCTTTGCTTTAACAGCTCGTCAACCAGTGTGGTTTTTCCATGGTCAACGTGCGCGATAATTGCGACATTTCTGACATCTTCTCTTTTTTGTTTCATGTACGAATCTCCTTAATATTCCGAAAAACTACGGTTTTTGCTTAGTTTTTCCTAAAACCTAGGATAGTATAGCACCACGATGCGCGGATTGCAATTATATATAAGTAGAAAAAGCGCGGTGAAAGCGCAAAACGTGCGATGCCTAAAGCGTGACTGGGCCGTGAATGTGTTATAAGATGGCTCGTGGAAACATAAAATGTAGTACATTACAGGGAAAAAATTCTTAAGCTGTTAGCAAGAAGGGAGAACAAAAATGACAGATAAGGTAATTGAAAACAATCAGGTAATGGTAATCGGTAGAATCATAAGTGATTTTACCTACAGCCACGAAATCTTCGGAGAAGGGTTCTATATGGCAGAAGCAGAGGTCACAAGACTTTCGGATTCCTGTGACGTTATTCCGCTTATGGTTTCGGAACGGTTGCTGGATATGGGCGGTGATTATATCGGAAGATATATCAGCGTTGCCGGGCAGTTCCGCTCTTATAACCGCCACGAAGAACACAAGAACCGGCTGGTATTGTCGGTGTTTGTGCGGGAACTGGAATTTCTGGATGAAGAAGAGTATGAGCAGTATGCGGGTGAGAATTCCAGAACAAATCAGATTTTTCTGGATGGGTATATCTGTAAAGAGCCGGTATACCGTAAGACACCGCTTGGTAGGGAAATCGCCGATTTATTACTTGCGGTAAACAGACCGTATGGAAAGTCGGATTACATACCCTGTATCTGCTGGGGAAGAAATGCGCGTTATGCATCTTCTTTCCAGATTGGAGCAAGATGTGCAATCTGGGGACGCATTCAGAGCAGGGAGTATATGAAAAAATTATCGGAGGAGGAAGTGGAAAAGAGAGTGGCATACGAAGTGTCCGTCAGCAAACTGGAAATTTTGGAGGATGAATAAGGAAAATCGTGTAGGTTGCCAAAATGAAGGGATTATGCTATGATAGGGCGTGTTTAGAGAAACTGTTTGCAAAACCGCAAGGTGTAGGAAACGGGAGGAATTGCGATGAACGAAGGAATCATTCAGATTTATTGCGGAGACGGGCATGGTAAGAGCGCGGCTGCACTTGGGCAGGCGATTCATGCGGCAAGTCTTGGTAAGAATGTAATTATCATTAAATTTCTGAAGAGTCAGGAAGATTCAGAATTTATGACGAGACTTGAGCCGGAGATTAAGGTGTTCCGCTTTGAGAAGTCCGAAGTGAACTTTGAAGAGCTTTCAGAGAGCGAGAAGCAGGAAGAGGTGCAGAATATCCGGAATGGTTTGAACTTTGCAAAAAAAGTGCTTACTACCGGTGGGTGTGACATACTGATTCTGGATGAGGTGCTTGGGCTGTTAGATAATCATATTATCGAGGCGGATGAGCTTCGGGCGATTTTGGAGGCCAAGACCGAAGAGGAAACGATTATTCTGACCGGAATCCAGTTACATGACGAAACGTGTATCGTAGCAGATGAAATCTATAAGATTGAACCGATGAATTTTAGAGTGTTTTAAATTTACAAATTTAAGAGGCGTCTCTTTGGGGGACGTCTCTTGTTTCGTAAGAATAAAAAACGTAAGATTCATGCGTTGACAGATGGATAAGAGAGTGCTATGATTAGTTTTACACAGATAGAGGTTGCGTTTTTCATGAGTAGATTTCCGGATGTGGCAGGCACAGTGGAAGGAAAAGGAAAGGGAACGACGCCGAAAGAGGAGATACCTGTTTATCAAGTCTTGGGCATGCAGTGAAGAACTGTATGACTGTCATCTA
>JAFTPY010000041.1 GCA_017463035.1 Lachnospiraceae bacterium | reverse complement strand
CAGTATATTCAATGCATCCGCATCCCATACAGAGACCGGAGTATCTTCTTTTTCATATAATGCATCCCGGATGAGCGACACAAGCAATTCAGCCTCCGCACACTGTCCCAGGCCCGGCCCGATTACGACCGCATCCGCAAAGCGCACTGCTTCTTCGACCACAACAGGCAACTCTTCTGCTCCTGCATATGTAGCCAACATTGCCTCCGGAAGTAATGTTTGTAAAATCTCCCGGTTACATTCCGGCGTCACGATTTTAACCAGTCCCGCCCCCGTACGGTATGCACCACAGGCTGCAAAATACGCCGCACCGGCCATGTTTTTACTGCCGGCAATCACCGCCACCTTTCCGAAGGTTCCCTTATTGGAATAGGCCGGACGTCTCGGCATCAACGCATCGACCGACTCACGTGAAAGCCACATTCCCTGTTTCCGGGCTGTCAAAACCGCCTTCGGGAATCCGATATCCGCCACCGTAAGCTTTCCGGTATATTCCTTCCCCGGATACAACAAATGTCCCCACTTTGCCGCGCCGAAGGTCACCGTCTCATTCGCATGCAATGCCGCACCACCTACTGTCCCGTCCGAAGCCGACACTCCCGATGCGATGTCCACCGCTATTACAATATGCCGCTCTCTGTCGATTTGTTCCAGCAAATCCCCATATTCCCCTTCCACCGGCTTTGACAGGCCGATGCCGAACAAGGCATCCACAATAATATCATACCCTTTGGTTTCCCACGGTTCACAAACCGGTACGCCGCCGGCTGTCGCTATCTTCATCTGCTGTAAAAACTCCGGTGTCCCCTTGGTAGCATCCTTTATCAAAACCGTAGCATCATAACTCTCTTCCGCAAGCAAGCGGGCCACCGCCACACCGTCACCGCCGTTATTTCCTGTGCCGCAAAGCACTCCGATACGGCTTTCCTTTGTGGCATATACTTTCACCCGCTCCGCTACCGCAAGGGCCGCCCGCTCCATTAAAACAAGAGAAGGAACTCCGACCTCTTCTATCGTAACCCGGTCCGCTTCCTTCATGCCGGCCGCATCCACTACCGGAACCCCTGCTTCTTTTAAGCTGTCAGGCGTCTTCGCTAACAGCTCACCGTCCTTCCGGCCCGGCAGTACTTTTCCCGCATCTTCCGCTGCTGCTCCCTCACATACCGCATAAGCCTGGGCATACTCTTTCGTATCCGTCAAAGACACCTGAATCTTCGTAATTCCAAGCAACTCCGCCTTCGCCCTTGCCCTGCCGTGCAGCACTACATAAGGCATACCGGAAGCCTCCCGCAACACCTCGATTTCAATGGGAGCAATCCCGGCAAATCCGCAACCGAAGGCCTTTGCTACCGCTTCCTTCGCAGCAAAATTTGTTGCCGCACGAACTTCTCGCGCAGCAATCAGCTCCCGTTCCTTTTCCGTATAAACCTTCTCTAAAAAAGAAGAATGCCCGATTGCTTTCTGCACCCGGGCAATCTCAACCAAATCCGTACCGATTCCGGTTATCATGTCATTCTCCTTATTCCTTCGTTGCCGCACTCTCGGCCTTTGCTTCCTTAGTTGCCTTCTGTGCCGCATCGGCATCCCTCTTGTTCTTTGCCGCACGAATATTATAAGACAGACGCATCAAGCTCTCCGTCAAATGCACATTCTCCACTACTACGTGCTTCGGCAAACGAAGCTCCACCGGGGCAAAATTCCAAATCGCACTAACGCCCCAGGAAACCACGTCATTGGCCACCTGAACCGCATGCTCCTTCGGAAGTGCCAATGCCACAATGTCCGGCTTCTGCTTGGCTACATACTCCTTGAGTTCACTCATGGCACGAATCTTCACATCACCGATCTCCTTGCCGATGAGCTCCGGCTTTACATCGAATACCGCCTTAATATCAAAACCGCGACGGGCAAAATCCGCATAATTGGCAATGGCCTGTCCTAAATTACCGGCACCGATAATAATGACCTGATGCTCCTGGTCAAGCCCCAGAATCTTACCGATTTCGGTGTACAGATACTCCACGTTATAGCCGTAGCCCTGCTGACCGAAGCCTCCGAAATTGTTTAAATCCTGACGAATCTGAGATGCCGTCACATTCATTCTTTCACTTAACTCTTTGGATGAAATGCGAACTACTTCCTTTTTTCGGAGTTCACCTAAGTATCTGTAATAGCGTGGCAAACGCTTGATTACCGCCGTTGAAATCACCTTTTCCATGTCGCTCTCTCCTTCTTTCCAAAGCATAATATCACTTATTACCATTATATTGCAGTGATATATTTTTGTCAATGTGAAAGCACGCACAAAACCGTAAAAAACTTGTAAACTCTACACTTACTCCACCTGTTTTAGCTGCACCTTTTGCAATAACGCCTCCACCTCAGCTTTTGTTCCCAATTCCGCAGAAAATGCACTGGCACTGCCGGAGGCAATTCCGGTCATAAATGCCTGTTCGGCACTTTGCGCCGCTTCATATCCGGCCAAAAATCCGGCTACCATGGAATCTCCGGAGCCTACCGTATCTACCACCCGGCCCTGCGGTGCTTCTCCGAACCATACGCTGCCGTCCGCCCCTGCCAATACAGCACCGTCCCCTGCCATGGAAACAAGGACATTTCTTGCCCCCTCGCCCCTCAGCTTCTTTGCATATACCGCCACATCCTCTTTGGTCGTAAGCGTCGCCCCGTATAACTCTCCCAACTCGTGATGATTCGGCTTTACCAAAAACGGGCGATAGGAAAGCGTACTCCGCAGCAGCTCTCCCGTGGCATCTACTACGATTCTCGGTGCCTTATCCTTCACATGCTTTATCATATCCACATAAACATCCTTCGGAAGGGTCGCCGGCACACTGCCGGACAGCACCAGGGTATCCTCCTTGGTCAGCATGGTCAGCTTTTCAAAGAGAGCCTGCAAACTCTTTTCGTCACACTCCGGTCCCTGCGCATTGATTTCGCCTTCCAGACCGCCCCAAAGCTTCACATTGATACGGGTCATGCCTGCCGGCAGACTGACAAAGCTCGTCCGTACACCAAGCTCATGCACCATCCGGGTCAGCTCCGCTCCGGTAAAGCCCGCCACCAGGCCGAAGGCCGTGGACTCAATCCCAAGATTTTTAAGCATCCGGGATACCATCAGCCCCTTTCCTCCCGGAATCATCTCCTCTTTTACGGAACGGTTCACCCGTTCCGGGGCAAATTCTTTTAATGTCATATTGTAATCCAATGCCGGATTTAAAGTCATGGTATAAAACATAGGCACCTCCGATATTTTGCTGTACTTTGCCGTATCAACTCTAATACTTTCTGTTTTTTGCCTCAACAGCTTCCAGACAGGATTTTTTCCCAAAAAAGTATATTTTATACTCTTTTCCGATATCTATGTAGTCTCGCGGATTTTTCGCGTAATGCGACGAATTCCACTTTTTCAAACCACGTCCGTCATCATACACCATTTCCACACAATACATTCTCGCCAAGCTTTTTGTCCGTAGTCCCACGGTCTCCGAAATCTTCATTACCTTTCCGTATACATAACGTCCGTTCTCCGTAATCTGTTTTCGCTCCCTAAGAGCTCTCTGACCGCTACTCAAAATCACCAATGGTCTCAGTGCCAATGCCGCAGCAAATATTCCCACTGCAAAAAGCATGAATCCGGTACTTCGATACCATATCTCCCAACCTTGGGATATGGTCACCATGACAAGTACCGCCAGCAATATAATAAGTGAAATAATGCCCTGTTTCCCTGCTTCCTTTCCCTGTTCCTCTTTTGCGGTCAGCAAAACATCCTTTTTCATCACAACTCCTCCGTATCTCTTAACTTCTTTCGTTCTGTAAGCCACATCTAACAGATTCGAACACTATTATACTACATTTTACCGGCTCTGTGCAAACAAAACACCGATTTGCAATACATAAAAAGGAGGAAATCTCCAACACCGGAAATCTCCTCCTTGCCATTCTGAAACTCACCTGATATCCTTTTTCATCTTACTTCGGAACACCGTAACCGCCAGTCCGTATACCGCCGCACCGCAAACTATCGTCCAAAGAAGATGCTCCACTGCCCCCTCGGCAGTCTCCCCAAACGGCAGTCTCGCCAGACTGACACCGTGATAAAACGGCAACGCCCTCGCTACGGTTTTGATTGCTCCGCCCAAACCGTCGACATCCATCCAGATGCCGCCGATCATACCCGCTGCCGAAATGAGAATGGAGCACAGTCCCGGTGCTGCTTTCTCGTTGACGAGTGTTCCGAACAAAATACCAAAGCCCACAAATAAGAATACCGACGGCAATAACGCCAGCATGGACAGCAGCATTTCTGTGACAGCAAGAGAATTCCCGGTACACAGACCGATTACAAAGGATACCGAAAAACAAATCACCATCTGCATCACCGCCAGCACCACCACCGGCATGGTGTAACCGAAAATATACTCCACCGGCTTCATAGGCGAGGCATACAACCGCAAAAGCAGGGCCGTGGTCCGGTCCTTTGACACCTGAATACCGGTAAACAGCATCACAAAGGTAAGTCCGAAGTAGGAAATTCCCGGTGCCAGATTCCGGATGCGGAACACCTGCATCCCTGCCTCCGCCGGAATGCTTTTGTCGATAACGCTCATAATCACCAGCATCACAAGTGGGAACCCGAGACAAAAAATGTAGCTTAACGGGTCGCGCATAATCTCTTTCCATGTCCTTACGGCAAACACTTTACTCTTCATAGGACACCCCCTCCACAATCTTTACAAACGCATCCTCTAAGCAATCAGACTCCGTCCGACGCATCAGTTCCTTCGGACTTCCCACTGCCATCAGCTCTCCTTTTGCCATAATCGCAATCTCGTCCGCTAAGCTTTCTGCCTCCTCCATATAATGGGTGGTCAAAACGATGGTTATCTTTCCCTTTAAGGCTTCGATTTTCCGCCAAAGCTCCCGTCTTGCCAGCACATCGATACCAAGGGTCGGCTCGTCCAAAAACAACACCTTCGGCTCCGTAATCAGAGCCATGGCAATATTCAACTTTCTCTGCCAGCCGCCGGACAAGGTTTTGGCTTTCTGGTGTTCCACCTCTTCCATAGAAAACTGCGCCAGCATCTCTCTTACCTTCTCGACCGTCTTTGCCTTATCAAAGCCGTAAATCCCGGCAATAAACTCCAGATTCTCCCGCACCGTCAGATTCGGTGCCACCGAAGTCTCCTGTGGAGAAATATTGACCAGCTTCTTCACCTCGTCAAGCTCAGAGGAAATGCTGTGTCCCATGACATAAGCCTGGCCTCCCGTAGGCTTTGTAAGACCGGTCAGCATCCGGATGGTGGTGGTTTTTCCGGCACCGTTCACTCCCAACAGCGCATACAGGCTTCCCTCCGGAATCCGCAAATCCAACGCCTTTACCGCCACCTTGCTGCCAAACTCCTTCCGAAGTCCCTTAATCTCAATTCCGTATTTCATCTCTGCTCTTCCTTCCGCTTCACGCATTGGTTTTACACCTCTTTCCGATTCAATCGTTGATTGATTTCCTGCACATCCCGTCTGCACAGCTTATACTGAATCCCCCAGCAAATGCCGTAGGTCACTATAATACTTGCAAGAGAAGAAATCATGGATGTCAAATATTTATGAAAGCCCCACAAATAACAGGCTGTCGGAATCCACGCTGCCAACATCACCAAAAGAAACAGAACGCTTTGCCACAACAGCCCCGGCCGCTTTAATTCAAACAAAACCGTCCCTGCCGACGTCACTCCGCTCATCACACCTACCAACAACAGCTGTACACAAAAAGCCGTCACTTCATCTGCAAATCTTTCCGCAAACTCCGGAAGCATAATCGCCTCTCCAGTAATCTGCATTACCAATAATTGCACTGCCATAGTGATTGCAACAGAATAACAAAATCCGTTTACAAACCGAATCAGTATATTTTTCATAAGGCCCTCCTAACACAAAACTTCCTTGATTTTACGCACAAACCGTCTGGATACATAGGTCACGTCGCCGTTCCTCATTCGTACCTGTATGGTTCCCGCAAAACTCATGTCAAGCTTCTCAATCTGTTGTACATTCACCAGCTCCGAATTAGAGATTCTGACAAACTTCTGCTCATGAAGTTGCTCCTCCAAAACATACAACCTGTCCTTTACCTCATAACAGTCCTCTGCGGTCCGTACATATACCTTTTTATTTTCGGAATAAATCCGGACAATCTGCGCCGGTGAAAGCATCTCCGACTCCTGCCCCCGGTAGCATACAATCCTCAGTTCGAAAAGCTTCTCTATGGCCTCATAAATCTCCGTCGCTTCCCGGTTCTTCTCCTTTACGCACAGATGAACCTCCGGCTCCGGATACTTATCTCCAATGATATATTTAATCTTCATAACGTCTCCTTCAAGTGCACTGTCAGTAACTGATTTTGATTATAAGTTTTTCCCAAAAGAAAAGCAACGGGTTTAGGACGAACGGTCGTGCAGGAACGACAGACGGCAAAAAAAGTCGGTCTCTTATATTTTCTTTTCTATTAATTTGAATATAGCCGCTGTCTTTCACAGTATTCTCTTTGAACTTTACGCAGGATAGTAGACTTTCTTATTACTTCGCTTGCCTGCCAGCAACGCCCGGACAGGAGGTCCGGGCGAGCCCGCCATAAGGCATGGATGCCGCATCAGGGCGGTTGCGTTACTTATTCAAACATTTTCTCGAAGTAATTAGAAAGACTCTATCCGGAGTACGAGAAAAGAGGATACTGTGAAAGACAGCGGCTGATTCATATCTTTCATAAAGAAAATATAAGAGACCGACTTTTTTTATAGGATATCAATATACTCTCCGTTTAAGGCTTTGTTCATGCTTCTGACAGCACAGAACTTTCCGCACATGGAGCAGCTGTCTTCGTGTTCCGGAGCACGGCTGTCACGAATCGCTTTGGCGGTTTCCGGGTCGAGGGAGCATTCCCACTGCTTCTCCCAGTCGAAGGTTCTTCTGGCATCTGCCATTGCATCGTCCGCATCTCTTGCATGGGGTACTTTCTTTGCGATATCCGCAGCGTGGGCCGCAATCCGGGAAGCGATTATGCCCTGCTTCACATCCTCTACATTCGGAAGTGCCAAATGCTCCGCAGGTGTTACATAGCAGAGAAATGCCGCGCCGGAAGAGGCTGCAATTGCTCCTCCGATGGCAGAGGTAATATGGTCATATCCCGGAGCAATATCCGTAACGATAGGACCGAGCACATAGAAAGGTGCCCCCATGCAAATGGTCTGTTGCAGTTTCATATTGGCTTCAATCTGATCTAACGGCATATGCCCCGGCCCCTCCACCATGACCTGTACATCCTTCGCCCAGGCACGCTTCGTCAGCTCTCCGAGTCGAACCAGCTCCTCAATCTGGCATACATCACTTGCATCCGCAAGACAGCCCGGACGGCAAGCGTCACCGAGGGAAATCGTCACGTCATACTCACGGCAAATATCCAAAATCTCATCGTAATACTCATAAAACGGATTTTCCTCACCGGTCATACTCATCCACGCAAACACCAGAGAACCGCCACGGGAAACGATATTCATTTTTCGGTTGTGCTTACGAATCTGTTCAATGGTCTTGCGGGTGATGCCACAATGAAGCGTTACAAAATCCACACCATCCTGCGCGTGCAAACGAACCACGTCAATAAAATCCTTCGCGGTAAGAGTTGCAAGATCTCTTTGATAATGAATCACGCTGTCATACACCGGCACCGTACCGATCATGGCAGGACACTCTGCGGTCAGCTTCCGGCGGAAGGGCTGGGTGTTTCCGTGGCTTGACAAATCCATAATGGCCTCTGCGCCCATATCAACCGCAGCCATAACCTTTTGCATTTCAATGTCATAGTCCTTACAATCACGGGAAACGCCGAGATTCACGTTAATCTTGGTGCGAAGCATCGAGCCCACACCGTTGGGGTCAATGCAGGTATGTAATTTATTAGCGCAAATGGCAACCTGACCTTTGGCAACAAGGTCACGAATTTCTTCCTCGGTTCTGTATTCCTTTGCGGCAACCGCCTTCATCTCCGGAGTGATAATGCCTCGCTTTGCGGCATCCATTTGGGTTGTATACTTTCTCATTTTCTTTGTTCCTTTCAGTCAGATATTTTTTCTTCGGCAAAGCGTGAGTTTAAATCAAAGTTGTGCATCATCGGCCCCGAGCCTTGTCCTAAATCAAGCTGCGCAAAAAGAGCTCCCGAAATATACTCTTTTGCTTTTTCTACCGCTTCCGCGAGGCCGTATCCCTTTGCTAAATTAGAAGCAATAGCACTGGATAAGGTACATCCGGTTCCGTGGGTGTTGGGATTGTCAATACGTTTTCCGTAAAACCACCGGTAATTCCCGCCAAAGTATAACAGGTCATTGGCATCATTGATGCTGTGACCGCCTTTGCAAAGTACCGCACAATGATAGGCCTCACCGATTTGCTTTGCGGCTGCAAGCATATCCTCTTCATTTTCAATCTTCCTCTCCGCAAGGATTTCCGCTTCCGGAATATTGGGCGTTACTACCGTTGCAAGCGGGAGCAGTTTTTCCTTTAAGACCGCAAGCGCTTCCTCTGCCATCAGCTTCGAACCGCTGGTTGCCACCATAACCGGATCAACCACAACATTCTCCGCCTTGTAATACACAAGTCGCTCCGCAATCGTATCAATGAGCGGTCCCGATGCTACCATTCCGATCTTAACGGCATCCGGCCGGATGTCCTCAAATACCGCATCCATCTGGTCCTTCAAAAATGCGGGCGTTACCTCCGTAATACTTCTGACTCCGGTGGTATTCTGCGCCGTCAATGCTGTCAGTACACTCATGGCATACACACCGTTCATGGTCATTGTTTTTAAATCTGCCTGAATTCCGGCGCCTCCGCTGCAATCGCTTCCTGCAATGGTCAATGCTGTTTTCATAATCATTCTCCTTTCTTTTTTCAGCATCGTTTTCTTCTGCGACATAAGGTGGTGCCCCCAATATGCCGCTTAAAGCTGTCGGCTTATTCAGCCGAAACATAACTTCAAAAATGTAAACATCACATTTTATATAAGCCCAGCTCCCGTGCTCTTGCCTTTAACTCTTCCGCTGCCGTCTTTGGATTGTCCGCCTTCATGATGGCCGACACAACGCAAATACCGGCAATCGGGATACCGCTAAGCACACCGATGTTGTCTTTGTTCAGTCCGCCGATGGCATTGACCGGAATAGTCACCGCATTACAAATATCACGTAAAGTATCGGTGGAAGTCAAAACTGTTTTCACCTTTGTGGTAGTAGGATAGATTGCCCCTACCCCGAGGTAATCCGCCCCCTGTTCATAGGCTTCTTTTGCCCAGGGAACGGTCTTTGCGGTGGCTCCCACAATTTTATCTTCTCCCATCAGTTTTCTTGCCGTGGCAACCGGCATATCGCTTGCCCCTACATGAACCCCCTCCGCGTCAACGGCAAGTGCCACATCCACACGGTCATCGATGATTAGCGGCACGTTATACCGCTTCGCAAGCTCGTGCACCTTTTCCGCAAGCACTATGTATTCTCTGGTGGATTTTTCTTTTTCTCGAAGCTGAAGCAGGGTTACGCCGCCTAAAAGCGCCTGCTCCACACGATACAGGAATTCTTCTTCACTGTAATTCGTGCTGTCGGTGATAAAATATAAACTGGAATCAAATTTTCTCATGCCTTATACCTCACACATAAATATAATCATTGAGTACCGGTTGCAAGCCTTCCCCGGACATATCCCGGTACATCGCATCAAAGCTCCGATTGTCGTCGATTTCAAACTGCTCATCACCCTTTGCGGCATCATCTTCCTTACCGGTGTATTTGCTTTCGTGGTCTCCGATACCGGTAGATACGCCTGCGGAAACTTTAGTGGCTGCGATTTTTACGATACCGTTCCGAAACTCCGCACTCTCCCGGGAGGATACGGTAATCCCCACAAACGGCAGGAAAATACGGTAGGCACAAAGCACCTGACAGAGCTGTTTTTCCCCCACATCCAAAGGACTAATCTTATCGTTATTGACAATCGGACGCAGCCTCGGACAAGAGAGGGACATTTCCGCATGAGGATATTTCCGCTGCAGGTAATACACATGAAGTGCACTTGCCAAAGCATCCTTTCTGAAATCGGACAAGCCCAAAAGCGCCGAAAACGCCACTCCGCGCATGCCGCCCCGCAAAGCACGCTCCTGTGCATCAAAACGGTACGGCCAGACACGCTTATGTCCCAATAGATGAAGCGTCTCATATTTGTCCGTATCATAAGTTTCCTGAAATACCGTCACATAATCCGCACCACACTCATGAAGATAACGATACTCGTCGGTATTCACCGGATAGATTTCCAATCCGACCATACGGAAATACTTTCTTGCCAATTTACAGGCCTCACCGATATATTCCACATTACTCTGCCCGCGACTCTCACCGGTAAGAATCAAAATCTCTTCCATGCCGGAATCGGCAATCACTTTCATTTCATGCTCAATCTGCTCCATATTCAGTTTCATGCGGTTGATATGGTTGTAGCAGTTAAAGCCGCAGTATACACAGTAATTTTCGCAATAATTGGCGATATAAAGCGGGGTAAAAAGATATACCGTATTTCCGAAATGCTTACTGGTCTCCATGCGTGCCCTCTGCGCCATTTCTTCCAAAAAGGGCTCTGCCGCAGGAGAAAGAAGTGCCTTAAAATCCTCCACGGAACAAGTGTCGTGGTCAAGGGCCGCCCGGACGTCACGGGCCGTGTAGACCGAATAATCAAAGGAGTTCCTCTGTTCCATCACTTGCCGGCAAACATCAGATTCGATGATTTCCATGCCCGGCAAATACTCCATATGATTTTTCCGACAGGCCGGGTCTGTTTCCAGTCGGTGTTTTTTCTCAAGCGCCTCCGGTGACAGATGCCCGGAGTCTACAAAAAATTGATTTTCCATAGGTCACACTCCTTAATCCCGTAAAAAGCCGGTCAGAGGATCGGAAGCGGAAGCCCCACGGGTCAGCACACGTCCCAAACCGGACAGATACGCTTTTCTTCCGGCTTCGATTGCCTGACGGAACGCAGAAGCCATCATCGGCAAATCCCCGGCAGTAGCAAGGGCCGTATTTGCCATGATAGCCGCGGCACCCATTTCCATGGCCTCACAAGCCTGAGACGGTCTGCCGATACCGGCATCTACGATAATCGGCAAGTCGATTTCGTCGATGAGAATCTGAATAAACTCCTTGGTTGCAAGTCCCTTGTTAGAGCCGATAGGAGACGCCAACGGCATAATGGTAGCCGCTCCCGCATTGACCATATCACGGGCAGCATTCAAGTCCGGATACATATACGGCATAACCACAAAGCCTTCCTTTGCAAGGATTTCCGTTGCCTTGATAGTCTCCTGATTGTCCGGGAGTAAGTACTTGGCATCACGCATGATTTCTACTTTCACAAAATTTCCGCAACCCAGTTCTCTGGCAAGGCGGGCAATCCGAACCGCTTCCTCCGCATTTCTCGCACCGGAGGTGTTCGGAAGAAGCGTAACCCATTCCGGAATGTAGTCTAAAATATTCTCCTGCTCTTTCGTATTGGCTCTGCGTACCGCCAGCGTGATAATTTCCGCACCGGCATCTTTTACGGCAGCTTCAATGAGTTTCATAGAATACTTTCCTGAACCTAAAATGAAACGTGAATGAAATTCATGTCCGCCGATGATTAATTTGTCTTTGTTTTCCATACGTTGTCCTTCTTTCTTATGCTTTCTTAAACGTCCTATTTTCTTATACTTCATAATCGCCTGCGAGAATCCGCAAGACCGTTTGCGCCTGGTGTGCGGCGCAAAGCATCACCCGGGGAGCAACAAGACCGATAGTATCTGCCACATCGCTGACTTCATCTCCGCACAGATAAAACCGTTTCCCTATGTTCCGTGTCTTGATGGTATTTGGGGTATCCATCCCGGCCATACCGGAGGCCGCAACCAGATAACTGCCCGGCAGCTGCTCTAGTACACCGTTTACCAGCATCGCCTTGGCTTCTGCATCATCAAAAGCTTCGCAGATAACATCCGCATCTTTCAGGAACGTTGTGAGGTTGTCCTCCGAGAGTCTTGCAGTAACCGTTTTAATTTCCGCATAGGGCGCGATTTCGGAAAGACTCTCCGCAAGAGCATCCGTCTTGTATTGTCCAATCTGGCTTGCCTTGTATTGCTGACGGTGAAGATTGGTAATATCTACCTTGTCAAAATCAATTAAGACTAATTTCCCGATGCCGACTCTCGCCAACGCAATTGCGATATTTGACCCAAGACCGCCCAAGCCACAACTCACCACTGTTGCGGATGAAAAACGATTGTGAATCTCAAGCCCGTGACGAGCTATCAGCGCATCCATCCATTCTTTCTTTTCCGGAATCAATCAACCACCTCCTACAAAACTGACGATTTCCAAGCTATCACCTTCTTCAAGAACAGTAACATCATACTGTGACTTAAACACGATGTCGCCGTTACGCTCTACCGCGATTCGCTTTGGATCGTAATTCGTTGTCGCCAGATACTCCGTTACTGTCTTTCCGGCAATATCAACTTCTACGCCGTTTACCTTTATCATCATTTCACCTCCTAAAATAAAAAAGAAATTTCCGATTTGGAAATTTCCCGTAATACTCAAAGTTCCCTACGTTGGCATTATCCAAATCAGGTTCATGGGTCGAAGGTTACACCTTCCTCTCAGCCTGTCAAAACAAGCTCCCCTGTTATTTTGTTGTAAATACACTGATTTTGCGTGCATGCAGTGCTTTGCACTCCCCATCTCGCGACACTGTCGCTCAATCGTGGGCGCGCTCGCATCTCGTCACCGGTCTGCAAGCACGCTTGCACCGATGACTCAATGCTCACTTTGCCTGCTTTTTTGCGTGCAGACGGTGCTTTGCACCCGCCCCCACTTCGCGACATTGTCGCTCCGTCGTGGGCGCGCTCGCATCTCGTCACCGGCCTGCAAGCACGCTTGCACCGATGACTCAATGCTCACTTTGCCTGCACGCAAAAACAGGAGATAACCAGTCCGGATATCTCCTGTAAAAAATCCTTGTGTATGACTTCCTACGACGGCATTATCCGTATCAGGTTATAGGGTCGAAGTTCGATTACTTCCTCTCAGCCTGCCTACACAAGCTCCCCTGTTTTTATTTCGTTGATATTATACACCCGATGTTACGGAAATGCAAGAACAATTACACATTAATTGTACAAAACCGTTATAAAACAATCTCCACATGAGCTCCGTCTGCACTTTCAACCTCTACGAGTTTCCAAGTCTTGTGGCTCTTTTTGTATTTTTTTACCTCTTTTATTAACGCCCGCAATTGCTTTTTGGAAATATTCGTTCCTTCCTTTTGAGCTCTTCTTGCTATAAAACCTGCCGTCATCCTATTGAAAACCAATCCGAGAGGAAGCCTGAACTTCCAGTTCTTCCCTGACTCTTCTTTTATGTATATTCTCATAAGCTACTCCACAAAGATGCGTACGGTATCACCTTCACCGGATTCCACTTCCATGAGATTCCCCATAACGCCTTGATGTACCATATTCACAATCTGTTCCAAATCAATGTTCTTCAATGCAGAGTTTCCGGAAACCTGCGGAAGATCCATGCCCATTTCCACTGCAACCAGCACCAGCGCCATTGGAATATTCATTCTGACATGGTCACCGTTACAACTTTCAACTACAAGACGAAGCATCATCTCCTTAATATCCTTGCGCTCTTCCGGAGCAAGAACCCTTGCAACCGGTTCGATTTCTTCTTTGCCGGCTAACAGTTCATCTACCGTTACCCCTAATATCTTTGCCAGCTTCGGAAGAGAAGTAATATCCGGGCAGGTCTGGTCATTCTCCCATTTGCTTACTGCCTGTGCACTTACCTCCATCTTCTGAGATAATTCTTCCTGTGTCATCCCCTTCTCTTTTCTAAGAGCTGCAATTCTTTTTCCGATTGTCATTTCCATAAATTAAATCCTCCTTTAACATTATTCCTGTTTTTCGTTACGTGGCCACAAGAGCTTTTGCAATCTGTTCCCTCTGCTCTTGTCCACATCTTACCATGCAATACTCCTAAAAAACATGGAACAACGGTTGAAAATCAGCCTTTTTTCTCCCCTATCGGTTGTTTTTTCACCCAACCATCGGTTGACCGGACCTCTTATATACAAATATACGCTTTTACAGTCCCAAAATCAAGCAATGGAATGTTTCACTAAGGAATTATTATTTTAAAAATTCTTCCAACATTTCTCACGCAGGAATGTACCGATAATCTCTAAAGAAGCACCCTCGTAATACTCCACTAACAACTTTTTAAATTCCGGTACTTCCTTTTCCGGTATTACTAAAAATCCGCTTCCGTGCGCTATCAGGTAGTGATTTGCAAAGATAACAGACGCTCTTTTATTTCCATCCTTAAACACCTGCGTTTTCATGCAATACATACATAACTCAATCGCGATATCAATCGGCTCTTTTTCCTGCCCTGCAATCTCGTTGATTTGCTCAATTACCACTGACTCTATCGGAAGCGGTGGTACATAACTGGTTCCGCCGATTTGTACCGGAATCCCCCGGATACGGCCGCCATCATAAAAAAAACCTTCATTTACCAACTTTGCAATATGACAAAGCATATGATAGTTACTTTCACTTTGAATGACATCTCTATCCAAAATGAATTCCCATGCATGTTTTAAATTCAGAATCTTCTGTACGTCTGTTGCAGATACACCGTTTACCTTCCCGTTCTCAATGATATCCTCTGTCTGCGGAAAGGATGTCGCTACACCTTCCAATACTGCCTGATCATAAATGTTTGCCTTCATATTTGCTCTGGCAAAATCCAAATTCTGCAGTACTCTGGCAGAAAGTTCTCTGTCTTCATACCCACGGCTGATCAGTTCTTTGTTGATTTTACGGATGACTTTATTTAAGTCTTTTTGTTCCTTGGCATTACGCAACAACAACTGATACAACTCATCCGAATATACATCCACATAAGTCGAGGTCAATTTGCCGGCTACCCTTTTACGAATATATAAATATTTCATGCCACCTACTTCTTTAATCTCAGGATTCCCGTCATAAGGCATTAGATTAAGTCTGGCTTGTATATCCGCTCTCTGCTGTAACAACTCCTGAATTTCCGTATAATTTGCACTCATTCTGCGACACCTCTTTCTTTTAGGGAACTTTTATAGAATATATTATACGCAAAAGTTCCCTAATTAGCAAGAAAAATTTAGGGAACTTTTCAATGCTCTTATGCATCAAAATGTTCCCTAAATTTATTCGTTCATTTGTTTTAAAATTATTTACCTCTTAAACACATACCAGAACGGTTGCTCTCCCCCGTAGGAATAGTCTCCGCTCTTCCACTGCACGAACAAATACTCCGTACCCTCATAGGTTTCTATCATGTACTTACTTGCGGTAACCCTCGGATTGCAAATCACGTAGCCGTTTACCCAACGCCAAACCGCATCCTTGTCAATGGTGACGCTGCCGTCTTTGGAATTTAAGAACCCGTTTCGAATCTGCCCGCCGGTCAGGAACTCTGCACTTCTCCAGTACAGTGCCTCATGAGGAATGAAGGCGCACATATTGCGCGGGTCAAAGGATTCTACACTTCGAACAAGGTCACATACATTCCACAGTCCCATTACCGCACTGTCATCCGCGGGAACCTGCGGAATTTCGTCCACAATCCGGATTTCCTTCTTCGTATACTCCTTGGAATCGGTCTTTCGGAATACCCACACCTCCGGCTTTCCGCCTTCAAAGTAATTGTGACCCTTGAACTCTAAAAACAGGTAAGTTTCCTCTCCGATGCGTTCGATGGTGTACGGATTTTGATTCTTCCGGTGCGGATAACCGCAGTCGGATAGCAAATAGCCCTTCGTCCAACCGAAACACCAATACCGCTCACCACCCGGCAGGAAATAAAGCTCCTTTACACGGTCGCCGTGCTCCACAGACTTCCTCTTCTCCGGAAGAAACATCTCCTTACACGGCAGATGGTCCAGCATCTCCCAATGTCCGATGACCTCCGGATCGTTTTCAAAGGGTACATCAATCTCCTCATTAAACACCGGATTAAACTCACGAAGCTTCACCACCGGAAGCTTTACCTCTACCGTTCCGTCTCCGTACCGGATTTGGTAGGTCGGGCCCACAATCTGATAGTTGTTATCCAACACATACTGCTGCAACGCCCGTACCGCCTCGTCGTACTCCTCCGCCTTACAAACAAGCCCGGCAGTCTCTCCCGAAAAGCACACTGTCTTTTCCGTAAAGCCCCGTAAATTCGAAACCTTACCCGTCAGCTCCACACCGAAGCCGGTATCAAAATTCTCACTGACATACTCCGTCTCATAATCCACAATCACTTCTCTGTCGCCCAGCGTCCCTGCCGGAACCGCATTGCGAAGTTCTTTCAAAACATCGTCCCATTCGGATTTATCCGAAATCACTCTGCGGTCAAACAACAAGCGGACTTCATCACTTTTTCTGATAATGATATCAAACATACAAGCACTCTCCTTTAACGCCGAATTTAAGTTACGGAGAACCCGGATGCGTGCCTCGGTTTGCGCTTTTAACCTATTTAATTCCGCCTCCTTTGCCGTCACAAGCTCCGAAACCCTCTCCTTCGGCAAAGAAAGAAACTCCCTAATCTCACTCAGACTGAATCCCAGCTCCTTAAGAGCCACAATCCGGTAACAATCCGACAGCTTCGCGGCACCGTAATACCGATACCCCGTAAACTCGTCAATCTCATCCGGAACCAAAATCCCTTCCGCATCATAAAACCGCAGCGTCTTTACCGGAATCTGACTCAGCCTTGAAAGCTCACCGATTTTATACATCCCATCACTCCTTTAGTCAACATTGCAGGTACCTTGCACTGTCATAGTATCATTACAGTAAAGGGGAGAGTCAAGAGGGAAAAGCGACTTTTTTATTTCCGGCAATACACTTTGATGGCTTCACTCACAAGCTCCGCAGTCCCGTCCCCGTGCTTATCAATGTTATTCTTAAAGCGCTCATCCAGGACATACATCTGCCCGAGCCCCGCCAAAATCTCGTTGGTACAGTGATAATAATTTTCGGTAATATGGTTCTGCAATTTTTTAACAAGGTTCTGTACTTCGGCAGAATCAGGCCCTTCCCCGTTTTTCCTGCATGCCGCAAACTCTGCAAAAACAGCATTCATTTCCTCTATAAGGTTATTCCACTTCTCTTTTGAATACCCCTTCGTTTTCTCTGCGTGCTCCTTGTAAGCGTCGGTTTTTCCCCACTTTTCTTTCGCCTCCGCCTTGTACTTTTCAAATTCACTGTTATCAAATGCACTCATCACGTTTTCTCCTTTCATGGCATCGTCAACGGCAGAAATCAGACGCTCCAACCGCTCTTTTTTGAGTATGAGAAGCTTCTTTTGCTCTTTCAATGCCCTGCTTGTATCATAGTCCGGAGATGACAAAATCTCGCCAATGCTCTTTAAAGGAAAGTCCAATTCACGGTAAAAGAGAATCTCCTGCATACGAAGAAGGGAGTTTTCGTCATAAAAACGATAGCCTGTTTGCTCGTCAACATAGGCAGGCGAAAGCAATCCTATTTCATCGTAATAATGGAGCGTGCGCACACTCACCCCCGTAAAATCGGCAAATTCTTTAATCTGCAGTTTCATTGTTATCACCTCACAAAAAAGAGTATATACTATGACGTAACGTGAGAGTCAAGATAATATTCAAAAGTTTCTACACCTTCCTTGCTACAACAATCGGTTGATAAAATCCGGTTTCCTCAGGAAACTTCCAATCCACCTTACTGCAACCATGCGCAAGTAATAAATCAGTCATTTCTTTTCTTCGCGCAGCCCGATATTCACATTCAAATTTGCTTACTTGCAACGTTTCTTCATCCTCAATGATATATTGCGTCAGTCTGTAATTTTCATCCTTCCACACCCAGGTTTGGAAGGACACTCTTTGCCCCTTCTCCGTTTTATGAATATACGGCGGTGAGTATGGCGGCTTATCCGACAGCAAACTATCATAATCCCGGATACTGGCAACAAAAATACCGTTACTCTCGATTTGATTCACAATACTTTTAATTGCCGCTTCCAAATCACGGCTTGTTAACATATGAGGCAACGCATTATCCATCGCAATTATAATGTCGTACTTTTCTGTAAACACATCGGACAAAGCACGAAAATCGGCTTGGTGAAAACAGATATTTACATTATGTTCACTTGCTCTTTTTTCCGCTTCTGCAAGCTCTCCTTCACTGATATCGGAAGCGGTAACGTGATATCCCAATGTTGCAAGTCCAATGGCTTGCGTTCCTATCCCGCAAGCACAATCAAGAACCTTTGCGGTACGGTCAAACCCATTGCTTTCAAACAACCTATGCAAGAGTTCTGCTTGTTCCCGCGTAGTCGCTTGCCAATCCAAAAACAGTTTGTCATACCTCGTTGCTAAATTATCGTAAAAAGTTTGTATTATGCTCATAGTAATCACCTAGTCATACCACTTTATTTTCATCCCGTAAAAACATCAACACCGCCGGCAAATCGATTTCCGAAAACCTCTTTTCGTCAATCAACTTTTGAACTTCCGTGAGTCCCGCCCAATGTACATCCCCGCTATCGTCCCCTTCCCTTTGCGGTTCTCCCTCTGCTTCACAAAGGAAGTAAATACCAAAGGAATCTACGGGCCCCTCTATCGTCTGATAAGCCGCATAAGGCTTTATGCATTCCACAGAAAAGCTCCTGCCGGTTGTAACCACGGAATCCGCCTCTCCTTGAATCATTTCCACTGTCAAACCGGTTTCTTCCATAATCTCTCTTCGCAATCCGTCCACCATTTTTTCGAACTCGTTGATTCTGCCGCCGGGGAGTTCGTAACTTTCCGCTTCTCCCGCTCTTTTTCGTAACTGAATCAGCAACTGCTTTCCGTTCTCTGATTGTCTGACAACCAAACCTCTTACGTTTACATGAATCATAGTTTCGCCCCTCTATATCTCTTCCTTAAAAATATCCTTATATCCTTCTCCGAAAATCTCATTGGCACTGGTCACAACCAGAAACGCCACCGGATCTTCATGCTTTACAATGTCCCGGACTACCGCTCCCAAACGATTCGGAACCATCGTAAATACCACTCTCTTTTCCTTACCGGTAAAGCCGCCCTGTCCCTGTAGGTAGGTCACGCCAACATCCAGCTCTGCCATCAAACGGGCTCCGATTTCCTCCGGCTTTTCCGTAATGATAAACAGCATTTTCGCCACATCTCCGCCATACAGCACATAATCCAGTGCCTTTCCGCAGACCACGACCGTCAGCAAGGCATAGAATGCAACCTCGATATTTTTGAACACCAGGGCGGAAAGACTCACAATCAAAATGTCCGTGCACAGAAACAGAAACCCTGTTTTCAAATGACGATATTTACGGCGAAGAATTTTCACAATAATGTCGGTACCGCCGGTTGTGGCACCGGCTCTGAAAATCAATCCCACTCCGATGGCAATGAAAACGCCACCGATGACACCTGCAATCAGCAAATCATCCGTCAATGCCCCGATGGGACTTAACAGGTTTGTAAACACAGATACCAACAAAATGGCATAAGCGGTTTTTGCAATAAACCGCATTCCGAACTTCCAAATTCCAAGCAAAACAAGTGGCAGATTCAGCAAAAAATATAAGGTACCGGTCTCGATATTAACCAAACGATTTAAAATCACTGCAATACCCGTAACCCCACCCGGAGCTAACTGATTCGGGTCTAAGAACAAACTGATTCCTACAGCGTAGATTAAAGTTGCTACCGTAATTAAGAGTAAGCTTTTTATTTCATGAACGATTTTCTTTTTCATAGACACCTTCCTTCAAATCGGAACATCTTCATTTACCGATTCATCGAATAGTATAGACGGATTCCGCTTTCGCTATAGATAACGTTTCCAATCACCGAACTCTTTTTAAAAAATCAACTCTTTTGTTTATCGCTTCCTTTGTCACAGAACTATTTATCGCCGTTTCAAACCCGTGACATGCCTGCTTAACTTCATGAAGCTCCACCGGTACCTTCTCTTCTTTTAAACGGTTACCGAACGCGATTCCCTCGTCTTTTAAGCAGTCATACTCCGCCACCTCAATATAAGACGCAGGAAATCCCTCCAATGATTGCGCTTCTGCCGGAGACGCATATGCCATATTTCCCAATGTCTGCGTTCCCAAGTAGTACTCCCACATCTTTGCATTCAGACGTGCATTCCACATCGGCGTATCCGTATACTTCTTCATAGATTCCGTTTCCATGCGCCGGTCCGTCACCGGATAAATCAGCAATTCGGCTCTCGGAACCGGCAGTCCTCTCTGCTTTGCCAGCAAGGTAACCGCAATCGCAAGATTACCTCCCGCACTGTCTCCGCCCATAAAAATGCAATTCGGATCAATCGCAAGCTCCTTTGCCTGTTCCAATACCCATTGATATGTTGCGTAACAATCTTCTACCGGAACCGGAAAAGAATACTTCGGTGCCAGCCGGTAATCCACATACACTACCTTG
>JAFTPY010000364.1 GCA_017463035.1 Lachnospiraceae bacterium | reverse complement strand
CTTACGGTAACACAAGGGAGAAGGTTGTGTATCCGGATGTGTTGGAGCGTGACAGAATTCCGTAGTTGTACTATGTTTTTTTTGAGGAAATGGTGGATAAGAAATATGTAAGTAGATTGAGAAGTGTGTTAACCGATACATCTTATCAACCGGAAGAATATCTTCAGGCATGGTATAAAGCGGGTGGAATCCGGTTGTCTATTTCTAACGAAAGTATGGAACAGGCTTTACAAGGCTACCGCAGAGCGGAAGAATCAGGTTTAAAGGTTGCGGTGTCGGATACGGTACAGCCGGGAGAGGATGTTTTGTTTTATGCACAACTGAATCTTGTACCAGAGGAACTTTTACATAGGTATATTGAATGCGGCGAAGTCTACGAACTGGATGCACTGGAAGCAAGGGAGTATCAATTTGCCCGGATAACACAAGATTTGATTGATGCCACGGTAAAGGGAATGGAGAAAGCGGAGGAAATCGGAATCTCTTTTTCTGTTGACGGTACACTAGATATTCTGACTTTGATGAAGGTTTGCGGGATGATTTGCGATGAAGAGGACGCTATTAAGTTTGCAATGACCTGCGGCGATAATGTGACAGATATGGGGACACTGGAGTTTCTGGGACTGTTGGTAGAGAATAGTGGAGCACTGGATATGTGCTTGAAATTGAAAAATCTGGGAACGGACGTCTATATCGATGACAGAAGTGGGGAATTCGTTATTCGCTGCTTATCTCAAATGGAGAGGATTCCGGAGGAGTTTCTGAAAATGTGTGCAGAGGAGGATATCAAGTTGTGTATCTTGTGGGAGGATATACTCCGATATGCGGTACCTGAATCTGTTTATTGGGAAGGGATTTCTTGGGAAGAAACTATGAATTGGGCGGAAGTTGTGAAGAATTCGAAGGTTTCGGTTGATTACAGCAAAGGCGTTTCTTTGCAGGCATTGATTGAATTTTATCAGATGATGCCAAAGCTTCCGGAATGGTGTCTGGACTTATATGGGAAGAACGATTGGGAACTATCGATGTCGATGGTAGAACAGAGGATTTATGCGGATGCGTTGAATTATATGGATGAAGAAATTTATGAGAAGGCATGGAACGGCTATAATAAGTTACAGAAACATAAAGTAAAGGTGGAGTATTTGGATGTATGGCAACCGGTTGAACTGATTGTGTTTTATGCTGCAATCGATAGTCTCCCGGAGTATGTTTTAAAGGATTATGTGAAGCAGGGCTGGAAGCTAATCCTATCCGATGCAAATTTGAAGAAAAAATATGATACGGAGATTGAGGCGGCCGGTGTGACTGTTTATGGGGAAAAGTTGATTGAAGTGATTTCGAATAACTTAAGCTATATTGACAATACAGTAATTCACGAAATGGGGCATTATGTAGATTTATCCGATTGGGAGAATACATGGAAGTGTTATAGTGAAGACGAGAGCGGATTTAAAAGCTTGTATCGTAGAATTAAGAAGGAAGAGCAGGGAGGCAAGCAGTGGCAGGCGGATTCCGGGGATATGTTAAGAGATCTCACGCGTTTGTATTATCGTCCGTATGCGTTTACAGACGAAGGAGAGTTCTTTGCGGAGTCGTACTACTTTTATATTGCATACCCGGAGGAGATGAAGGAGACATACCCGGAGGTGTACGCTTATATAGATAAGTGCTCAAAGACCTTGCAGTAAATACAACGACAAAAAGATAGACTTTTCGGACAAGAAGTGGTAATATTATTATGTTGCAAAAATTACATATCTTGTAAAGGAGGTTTTGAAAAAATGGAGAAGTTTTTCAAACTGAAGGAAAACAATACCACGGTACGCACCGAAATAATGGCTGGTTTAACCACATTCTTTGCCATGGCGTACATTGTACTTGTGAATCCGAATCAGGTAGCGGCAGAGGGGGCAGGCGGATGGCTTGCGGCTCTGGGTGCTGACGGTTCCAAGCTGGGACAGATTTGGAATGCGGTTTATATCGCTTCTATTCTGGGCGCGATTGTGGGAACCCTGGTGATGGCACTTTATGCAAAGCTGCCGTTTGCGTTGGCGTGTGGTATGGGTCTGAATGCGTTTTTCTGTACTTGTTTCGTATCCGGCGCATTTTTCGCGGGAGAAGATGTAATGACGGGATACCATTCCGGTATTGTTGTTATTTTCCTGTCCGGTATTATTTTCCTTTTATTAAGCGTTACGGGGTTGAGAGAGTATATTGCAAAGGCGATGCCGGATTGCTTAAAGAAGGCAATTCCTGCCGGTATCGGCTTGTTTATCGCATTCTTAGGTATGCAGAATGCAGGACTCATTCAGGCAAATCAGTATACCCTGGTGCAGTTTGTTAACATTAAGGACGGTGACTGGGCAACCCAGGTTGCTCCGGCACTGGTGGCATTTATCGGTTTCATTATCATTGCTATTTTGAACAAGTTAAAGGTAAAAGGTAATATCATTATCGGTATCGCAGCATCCACCGTTCTTTATTATGTATTTATCGGACAAGCACCGGAATTTAATATTGCAGGTGTGGGACAGGCTTTCAAGGATTTCGGTGCCGTAGGTATTACCGGTCTTTTGGACGGCGAGGCTTGGGCAAAGGCATTTACCGGTGCTCATGTAGGTAGCGTGTT
>JAFTPY010000363.1 GCA_017463035.1 Lachnospiraceae bacterium | reverse complement strand
TCGTATTATCTGACTGAACTAACCATCTCTATGTAAGATAAAATCTTATGGTTATGCTTAATATGTATAATAATCCATCTTATACTATTATACCTTTTCATCCTCGATTTGTAAAATAATGTCTTTGATTTCTCAAAAATTTTTTTGATAATTCTTCACAGATTACGCTCATTATATCACAAATTTTTATGTTTTTAAACCAAGAACAAACAGACGTCATCTCATTTTCCACACAGTCTAAAATCTAGATGTATATTTTGTATCACATACAGTCCTGTTGATCAGGTCAGTAACTTGTTTTTTATTTCAATCACAAACACTATTCACTTGTCGCATAATTTGTGGGCACTTCCATTACACGCAAAAAAACAAGCACCGGTCCACACCTTCACTTGCTTTCTCCTCTTTATTGTCCCCACCTCATTAAACTTTTTGTAACTTTTCCTACATACAATTCATCACCACGTTCACCATCATTTCCTTCTCCTCTGCCCGTGACTCCGCAATCATGATGGTCAGCGCCACCAGCGTGAAGTCCTCGCTTCTTTTCCTTCCGTCGCAAAACAGGGCCTTGTTTTTGTCGAGGAAGTAGAGAAACATAGTTGCCGATGTTTCTTTTGAAGGAGTCGTCCTTTTCCCTTCCGAACAGGTCCGATTCGTCGCCGAACCGCATCTTCCGGATGGCTTCCATACACTCCTCGTAAGTAAGCACGTAGATTACCCGCCACTGGAACTCCACGCATTTTTTGTGTGTTGTTCCTTTTTTTACGTGCATTTTTTACACGTTATTCCCTCATCTTCCTCCCCCTCTCTCTCGGTATCAATTCTCCTCCATATCTCCACTTTCCTTCCTCATCCAACGCAATCCGGTTCAAGTCCTTTTCCAGCCCCAAGGCCGAAAACACAGCCATATAGGCACCGATGGATACCGAAGACGCACCTTTCTCAATCATCACAAGCGTCCCCCTCCCAATACCCGCTTGCTCTGCAAGTTGTTCCGCACCGATATTCCGGCGAAGTCTTGCCTTCTTTATCCGTTCTCCCAGCTTTCCAAGAATTTGCTCCTTATTACAAGAAACATCCATTATTTTTTCGCTCATAATTCTGCCTCTCTTCTAACTTTTTTGTTTAATGTTCAATATCTTGAACGTTATCCGATTTTCTTCTTGACTTATTTCCTTTCATCGCTTATGATGGAGTCAAGAAGAAGCGGGTTTTGTGCTGAGTAAGGTCTTACGACTGGAAAAGGTTGCTCGTTTCTTTTTTCTGTCCATAAAAATATCCTCCTATCATAGTCCCTTTCCGGGCTTATAATAAGAGGATACACTTGTCAACCCATTTTTCATTGGACGGTTAATCCAAAGAAAATCATGCTGCTGACATACATATTTTGTTGTAATACTCCGATTACCTTTTTTGCCCACATTACAGCCATGAGGACCACCTCCGGCCAACCGGCTTGACGCCTTAACCTTTCTCATGGATTTCGACACATCTCTATGTCTACAAGAAAGTTTCCGCTTTACATAAAACCGTTCAAATAAATACTCATTGACGATTCACCGTTCACGGTTCACACAAGACTTAAAACAGTTCAATGGCTATTTTTCTCAATATACCGATTCAAATTCGGTTATCCCATTTTCTCTATTTTTATCCTCTTGTTTGTAACGTAACCCTGTTACGGGAAGCCGGGTTTGAGGTTTTCGTAATGCAGGCAATGATTAACGTACGTTTATACTTCGATAAACGTAGTGGCATTGGACACCTTAATCTGCGTATCCAACTCTGTCAAAAGCGTGTTGCGCTTTTCTTCCAGCGCCTCCAGCTTCTTTCTGACATCCAACGGATCCACCAGTTCCGTCGTATTCTCTTTTACATAAGCATCCACAACCCCCAACGGCTTTTCATCCTTGGTCTTACTGTCCTTACCGAGGATGCTCAGACGCATATCTTCCGCTGTGGACTGTAACTGGCTGTTTTTGGCTTCGCAAAATCTTACCCGCTCACCGTACTCGTATCTGAGCTTGTCCTGAAGCTTCCCTTCAAAGTCCGCTTCACCTTCGTACGCCCCCATTCCCCGAAGTCTGCTCCGGAGGGAAATCGCTCCGGCCACCGTAAAGGTTCCGTAGGAAGTGGTGATTTCCGTTTTCGCATTGGAAGCCACGATAGCGGCATCAATCTTCTGGAACCGGTCAATCAAGTCGATGATCTGCTGATAAGCCGCTTCCGCCTCCTTGGCAAACTCCTCCTTGCCGACTCTCTTTGCGTATACTTTTTCCTCGTTCGGCTTTATGGTATCGACAAAACTTGCTTTTTCAATCTTATCTGCGATTTTCTTCACCAGCAAATCTCTCTCGTCCAAAGCCTGGGTTACCAACATCTTTTCGCTCATAAAAAATCCTCCCTTGCAATGTTGTCTCTACAACCATTGTAAAGGAGGATTCCTCATTTGTCATTGAACTTGTAATTCAAAAGTTGTCAAAGAACACAGACGTACGCCTGCTTGCAGCAATTGACTTTTGAATATTCGTAGCATTTACGCCGCCTTTTTCCCGCTGTACACATGCACCGGAGTATCCTGCATACCGGATGCCGCCGCAGAACTTACACCGAGCGGTGCCCTGTTGCCGCACACAATCTCGTCCATCGGCATTTGAAACAACTCACTGAGGGCATACAGATTGTCCACCGTCGGCATACTGTGACCGTCCAGCCAGCGATATACACTCTGCACACATCCCAGGCCTAAATACTCCTGCACATCTCTTGCCGAAAACCCGAGACGGTCTATAATCTGCCGCAACCGAATTCCGGTTTCTCTCTTGTTGATTAACGGAAACATAAGCACCTTCCTTTCTTCAGTCCGTCCCCTCGTTAACC
>JAFTPY010000362.1 GCA_017463035.1 Lachnospiraceae bacterium | reverse complement strand
GCACAGCAGATAACTGCGGTGTCCTTTCTTTCGCTCGAAAGAAAGAGACAGAGGAGAGCATCTTTGATTTCCGATTTTGCTTTTCCCGAAGGGGCGCGCTTTTAGCGCAGTCGAAATCGCCTCCTAGAAAAGACTGGGCGCGAGGCCTCACCCGAGCGTCCTAGTCGTTCTTGGAGGAAGTTTGACGGAGCGTTGCGACTTGCAAAAAAGGAATTCAAAGATGCTCTCCTCTGACTCTTGATGGGACCGACAAAGGGCCCGCAGTCACCTGCGAGCCCTTGACCCTTTTATGCGTTCAGCATCACCTTTTCGTTTTTAAATACCTTAGAAATCGCAAGTACAATTACTACCGTACAAAGCAGATTGCTGATTGCACTCAAGCCGAACTCCAGCATGGAAACCTCGCTGGTTACGATTCTCTGTACAGCCACTGCGGTACCGTATACCGGGATTGCGTAGGTGGTACGCTCCGGATTCTCATTGTTGCCCAGCATAATCATAAAGCCTACAACCATAACCACCATCTGAAGCGGCATTACGTAAGAGCTTGCTTCCTTTACGGTCTTTGCAAATACAGACAGGAGACAGATTACCGCTACAAACAGCAATACCAAGGTAATCATAAGTACAACAAGCTGAATTGCCTGCGGCACAGACAGGGAAAGATTCATCGGAAGCACCTCTGCCGCGTCCGTGCCCAGTCCCTTTGTCATAAGCGGCATACCGAAAATCGCGGAGCCTGCATATACGATAGAGGAAAGCACGGAAAGCACGGAAAGTGCAAATAACTTACCGTAAACAATGGAGCTGCGCTTTACCGGACTGAGCAACATCGCTGCCATAGTACCGCGTTCCTTTTCGCCGGCGATAGCATCGATACATACGCTCATAGCACTTGCAAAGAGCATAATTACCATAAAATACGGCAACATCATCGCCAGGAACTGACCGCCTGCTTTTTCCTCATCAATAATCAAATCTCTGTTCGTGTTAAACACCGTAAGTAAATCCAAATTTCCGAAACGGTTCTGTAACAAACCGGTCTCCAGCGCTTCCAGAACCATGTCATCAAAAACACTTGCTGCGGCACTGGAATAGTTTCTGGAGGAATTGTAGCCCACAGTTACCTGCGGAATAACATCTCCCGCATTCTGATATGCAGCAGCCAATGCCATAAACTCTGTATCAAAGGTAATCAAAAGATCTGCCTCACCCGCCAGAATAGCGGCACGGATATCGGCAATCTCCTCAGCGGAAGCATCTGTCGCCAGATACGTCACATCCGCCACATCCAAATAACCGGACTGATTGATAATGGTCTTTACTTCCTCCGGTGCATTCTGCACATATACAATACCTACATGCTCCTCAACCTCAGACACCATGTTTCCCATCAATACACCCATTAATCCGAAGATACCTACCATCATTACAATCGGCAGAATAAACAAGGAAAAAATCATTTTCTTATCACTGAAAATACGATATACTTCTTTTTTAAATATACTAAACATTTATCTGCCCTCCTTGTGATGCTCTTTGTAAAGCTTAAAGAATGCATCCTCTAAATCCGCCGCTTCTGTCTCGGCCAAAAGCTCCGGAAGCGTACCCTCTGTTACCTTCTTACCGTCAATAATAATACCTACGCGGTCGCAAAGCTTCTCTGCCTCGGACATAATGTGGGTGGAAATAATAACTAACTTTCCCTCATCGCGAAGCTTCTGAAGCAAATCGGTTACATTTCTTGCGGTAACAATATCCAGACCGTTGGTCGGCTCATCGAAAATAACCACCTTCGGGTCATGCACCAGGCTCACCGCAATGGAGGCCTTCTGCTTCATACCGGTGGAAAGCTCCTCGATTTTCTTATTTTCAAAAGCCGTAATCTCAAAGTACTCAAACAATTCCTTACGACGTGCTTCAATGGTTGCCTCGTCAATACCGTGCAGCTTTCCGAAGAAATGGAACAGATACTTCGGAGAAAAATGCGGATCCAGCTTGATTTCGTTGGTTAAAAAACCAATGCACTCACGCACCTTTTCCGACTCCTTTACGGTATCATGCCCGCATACGCTGACAGAACCCTCCGTCGGTGTCAGCAGTGTTGCCACGCAACGAAGCGTTGTGGTCTTTCCCGCACCGTTCGGTCCCAACAAACCGTAAATCTCCCCCGGCTTTGCGGTCAGGGTAATATTATCTGCCGCCTTTTTTGTTGTTTCCTTCGTCTTCAGCTCCATCATTTTCTTTTTGTTGAGCTTATACACTTTGGTCAAATTCTTAATCTCAATCATTCTATATACTCCTTTCGATGAGTTTCCTTTTCTATCGTTATCTCTATGAAAACTTTCCGTTACATTCCGATTCCCTGTGCCACCAGAGACACACTCGCTCCGATTAACATCGCAAGCCCGATAAAGAACATTGCTCCCGCGAGAATAAATACCACCGCAACATGCTTTCCTTTGATTTTCTCACCCTTTTTCTTCAGCAATGCGGTGCCCGCAAGCATTAACGGTAACGCAACCAGACCTAACATCATATACATTCCGATTGCTCCCACATTTGCTGCCCAACCGGAATTCACAACCTCAGCCACTGCCGTCGCCGTCGGTCCGTCTGCCGTAGTCACCGCAGATACAGAGGTCAAAGCATCCTGTAATGCAAAACTAATCAGCACCGGAAGCAGGTTATTCACACCGTGAAACAACGCCGGTAACACCATATTCTCCGTCTTTAACATCACCCAGGTCATACATGCCCCGAGAATGGCTGTCTGTACAAAACGAAACGGACTCAGATGGAAGATACCGAAAATCACACCCATGGAAAGAACGATTACCCACGGTCTCTTTATATCCTTAAAGGTATGTAAGATAAATCCGCGATGCACCGCTTCCTCACAAATCGCCGGCATAACCGAAGCAATCAAAATACCGAGTATCATCCCTTCGCTGGACATCATGTTGTTCAGTCCGCCGGTCATTGCCGCCATCTCCTGCGGAAACAGTATCGTCTGAATCATGATACCGATCGCCGCCAGAAGGAAACCGCCCATCCAGAATACAAGCACGCCGAACACCTCGCGAAGCTTTGGAAGCTTTATCGGAAATACTTCCTTCAGATTCTGCTTAAAAAAAACTGCCGCAGCGATTGCCATAACCAATAACATCAGCTCCGTGATTGCCACGCCGAATATCCCCAGCTTCGCCTGAATCGGAATCCCGAGAAAAATAAACACTGCCATGATTACAACAAAGGCTATAATCCCGTGCCAAGGTTTCATTTTTTTCTGCATCTTCTGTTCTGTTTGTTCCATTTTAACTCCTCCTTTTATTCATACTCCCCACTCCCGCCGTGCATATACTGTACATGTCGATATATACAGTATATATACACAGTCGAACTTTGTCAAGTACTATTTTATATTTTTTTCAAATGATTATCAAGATAACGCGACGCCGTTTTAGCAATCTAAAGAATTTCTTAAACTTTTCGGTTCGCAAGCAAGCTTGCACCGATGGCTTGTTTTGGTCCGTGCAGGCAACCGCTTCGCGGTGTACCCACTTCGTGGCTACGCCACTCTGTCGTGGGCGCGTTCGCATTTCGCCTTCGGGTCGCAAGCTAGCTTGCACCGATGGCTCAATGCTCACTTTGCCTGCACGCAAAAAAGGCTTCCGCAGTTCCCTGCGAAAGCCCTTGTCCCTAGTTTCCGTACATTTCTTCCAGTTCTTTATAGTTCTCTGATATCGGTGCCACCACTTCCCGACAATCTTTACACATACTATACTCACCCAACATATTCAGGTACATCGGCTTACAATAACCTTCCTCGCCGCACCATTCACACGTCGTCTTCTTGCAGCCTGCAAATCCCACGGTCATCATTGCTGCCAATCCTACAAGCACTATTATTCGACACAGTTTCTTTTTCATCAGCATATCCTCTTTCCCGGTTACCCAACCACAGATTTCGTAGTTTTATTATAAGATGCGCGGAAACAATTGTCAAGAATATCCCGTCTCTGTCCCTGCTTATTCATACTTATTACACACTTTCGGATACCCTTGCAACAAGTCCGTTCTCGCCCTTATCAATGACAATGGTTGCACCCGGTGCCACCGCATCCGCCAAAATCAGCCGGGCCCTTAAGGTCTCCACATGCTTCTGCAAATATCGCTTTAACGGTCTTGCTCCGTAAACCGGATCATAAGCCTCTTCAATGATATATGCCTTTGCTTCCGGAGTCAGGGAAATGCTCAGTTCCCGATCCGCAAGCCGATTGTTTAAATCCTCCAGCAACAATTCCACAATTCCGCCGATGTTGTCCTTCGTCAGCGGCTTGAAGAAAATGATTTCATCCAGGCGATTCAAAAACTCCGGGCGGAAATGACCGCGAAGCTCGCTGTTTACAAGCTCTCTCGCCTGCGCACTAATCTCACCGTCCTCTTCGATTCCCTCCAGCAAATACTGAGAACCGATGTTAGAGGTCATAATCAAAATCGTATTCTTAAAATCTACCGTACGTCCCTGGGAATCAGTAATACGACCATCGTCCAACACCTGAAGAAGTACATTGAACACATCCGGATGAGCCTTCTCGATTTCATCAAACAACACTACGGAATACGGTTTTCTTCGCACTGCCTCCGTCAGCTGACCGCCCTCCTCGTAGCCCACGTAGCCCGGAGGCGCTCCAATCAAGCGGGATACGGAGTACTTTTCCATATACTCACTCATGTCGATACGCACCCTATTGGCTTCATTATCAAACAGAGACGCCGCCAAAGCCTTTGCAAGCTCCGTTTTACCTACGCCTGTCGGACCTAAGAACAAGAAGGAACCAATGGGCTTTTCCGGGTCCTTAATTCCCGCCTTGGCACGAATAATCGCATC
>JAFTPY010000361.1 GCA_017463035.1 Lachnospiraceae bacterium | reverse complement strand
CGGCTACGCGCTCCAACTCTCCCGCAAACCCCTGCATGGAGAAACAATACCACTCTGTCGGACGAATTCCCGCACTTTCCAATACAGAAGCATAGCCTTCAAAAACCTCAAGGCCCGTCAACTCCTCTCCGCAATCGCAAAAACCCACAAGACAGGCTCCGTCTTCCCTCTTTGCAACCACATCGATTTTCCCAAGCTTTCCGTACCATACGCCGAAACTCCCATATCTTCCGGAAAGTTTCTCATACCGGTTCATCAGCTGCAGATACTCTCCACACACATCACTGAAGGCTTCCCTGACAAAGTCCGTCAAATACGGGGCAATGGCCGTCTCATAGACCTGTTCCCCTCTATCCATGGCAATCTCCGACAAATTCGGATAAATAAACCGGTACCAGAACCGTAAAAACGGTTCCCTGATACGGTACAGACCCTTTTGTACATTTCTTTGTTCCGCCGTATCAAAGGAGAACAACTTCTCCGTACAATCCAGCTCCGTCAAATTTTTTAAATATACGCTGATTTTCGCTCTGGAAAAACCGGTCTGTGCATAAATATCATTCAGCTTATACTTTCCCTGGGCCAAAGCCGCCAAAATCGTATTGTAGGCGGACAACTCCCGCAATTCTTTTTTCAAATAGCGCTCCGCCTCCGAAAACAACGGTGCATCCTCCGTAAGAAACAGGCGCATTACATTGTCTTTAAAGCTGTCCTGCTCCTTCCAAAGTCGTAAGTACGCAGGAACACCGCCCAAAACAGCCCCCGTGTAAATATTCTCCCGCACGGAGCTGTTCTTGTGATAGTTAGCAAGCTCCATAAAAGAGAACTCTTTCAGCTTAATAAAGCCTTGTAACAGTCTGGCCGCACTTCCCAAAACACCGGCCATTTCGTTTTCCACCCAGGACACAGATGAAGACACCAGCACCGTCATTACCGTACCGTCTCCGTGATGCTCCGCATAGAATCGTAAAAATGCCGTCAGAAACTCTGCCGAATCTTCCAACAGATTTCGGAATTCATCCAATACAAGGACCAACTTCCCTTCCTCCGCATAGGAGGCATACAAAGAAGACAATGCCGCGTAAAACTCCGTGGCATCCTCCGTCTTCCACTCCTGCATCATGCAAAGAAACTGTTCCCTTGCCGTCACTCTCCGTGCCGCATAGTAAACCCCGTTTTTCCCCTGTAAGAAACGACGAATCAATGTTGTTTTACCGATGCCGTTTCTTCCGTATAGAACAATAATCCCGCTGCGCTCCGAAGCATATAACGCTTCGAGCCGTTCCAGTTCCTGTGTACGTCCTGTAAACATAAGCCCTCTCTGTACGTTAGGTCACCTTACATTCTGTCCGGTGCCGAAAAACCAAGCAAATCGATGCAGATTTCCAACAAACGAAGCACCAAAGTAATGAGAGAAATCCACTCGCCCTGCTTTACCTCATCGGTTTCCGCAATGATTTTGTTATTGTGATAAAAGCTGTTAAAGGCATCCGCCAGCTCGTAGATATACTGACAAAGCTTGTGCGGTGCCGTTTCTTCGTAAACATGCTCCATTACATCGTTAAACCGCGCCGTCAAAAGCATCAGGGACAGTTCATCCGCACCGTACTCTCTCACACTGGCATTGATTGCCACCTGCTTCTTCTCGGTGCCGTCCGCAAAATACTTTGCAAGAATGGACTTAATACGAACCATGGTGTACAAAATATACGGTCCGGTATTTCCCTCAAAGGAGGTAAAGCGATCCAAATCGAAAATGTAATCCTTCGTTGCCTGATTGGACAAATCGCCGTACTTGATTGCCGCAAGGCCTACAAGCTTCGCAATTTCCTTTGCTTCCGCTTCGTCCATATCACGGTTTTCCGTCATCTTCTTCAATACCTCTTCATTGGTATCAGCAATCAGTTGTTCCAGACGCATCACACCGCCGTCTCTTGTCTTAAACGGCTTACCGTCCTTGCCGTTCATGGTACCGAAGCCAAGGAACATAATATCCTTCTCCTGCTCCACGATACCGGCCTTCTTTGCGGTACGGAACACCTGGGTAAAATGCATTTCCTGACGCTTATCCGCAAGGTAAATGTAGCGGTTCGGCTCGTAAAGCTTCTCACGCTCCACAATGGTAGCCAGATCGGAAGTAGCATACAAAGCCGCACCATCGGACTTCCTGACGATACACGGCGGAATTTCCTTCGTATCGCTCGGTTCCTGTACATCCACTACCATCGCTCCCTGGCTCTCGTAAGCCAGTCCCTTATCAATCAAATCCTGTACCATGTCCGGGATATACGGTTGTACATCGCTTTCTCCCTTCCAAAGGTCAAAGGAAATACTTAAATTCTCGTAGTTTCTCTTTAAATCCGGCACGGACACATTCATAATGTGCTGCCACAATGCCACATAGCCCCTCTTTCCCTGCTGGAATTCCAGTGTCGTGCGCTGTGCCTGCTCCTTAAACGCCTCATCCTGCTTGGAACGTGCGGAAGCCTCCGGATAAATCTGCTCCAGCTCCGAAAGGGTAAACGGCGGCTCCGTTGGATACTCTCCGGTAAAATTCTCATCAAAATACGGAAGAGACGGGTCACGCAAACGTACACCTTCGATGACAAGGCCCATCTGCAAGCCCAAATCTCCGAGATGTACATCTCCGATTACATTGTGTCCTGCAAAACGGCAAATACGCTTGATACTCTCACCGATAACCGCAGAACGCAAATGACCGATATGAAGCGGCTTCGCCACGTTCGGTCCGCCGTAATCCACGATAATGGTCAGCGGATTCTTTGCCTTCTCAAAGCCGTAGTCCTCCTGCTCCGTCATTTCCTGCAAATACGCTGCAAGAAACTCATTGTCCACCTTAATATTGATGAAGCCCGGCATCACCGCAGTCACCTCCGAAATCGTATCGCTCTCGGAAAGCTGCGCAACAACTGCCTTTGCAATCTCAATGGGAGCCACCTTGTACTGCTTCGCCGCAGCCATGGCACCGTTGCACTGGTACTGGCACAAATCCGGACGGTTGGACAAGGACACCATACCGTACTTCTCATCATATCCGCAAGCCAAAAACGCGTCCTTTACGTCTTCCGCTATCATATCGATTAATTTCTTCATAACAATTCCCTTTCTTATCAGGCAAAAATTAATTTTAAGTTTAACCCACTTTCTAGCATATCACACCTTGAAAAAAAGTACAAGGGTTTGCGAAAATAAAAAAAGGAACCGCCGTCCCTTGTAAGTAATCGGAATCTTCCTGTGGTATGTACTTTCTTTGAATATCGTGAAGGATATTAGATTTTCTTATTGTCCCGCTTATACACAACAAGGCCCGGACAGGACGTCCGGGCAAGGTCGCCATAATCATTGTTTACGCTTCCGGCATAATCAGCGCTGCAATAATATAAGCAAGCACTCCGGTTCCCGCAAAGAATACCAACAGCACCCAAATCAAACGAATTACCGTCGGGTCCAGATTTAAATACTCCGCAAATCCTCCGCACACACCGCATAACTTTCTGTCATTTCTTGACTTTGTTAACTTCTTATTCTGCATATCCATAGCTTTATCTCCTCTCTTTTCCCTTAGTTGTAGAAGCGAACATCCACTTCACCGATACCGCATTTTATATCCATCCGGCGTTCTGCCGAAGATGTTCCGTAAGTTTTGTTTCCGCTGCCTTCGATACTAATGGTTCCGAAGTCAATCTCTCCCAGACCGCAATTCAAATCTCCGCGATATTGCTCCTGTTCTCCGTATACAGCAAGTTCCATGGCACCTACGCCGCAATCTGCCTTAGTATCTCCGTCAAAGATGCCGGACACGTTCATTTCTCCCACGCCGCATTCCAGTTCGGCGTTCGTCAGTGCTACGTCATCTGCGGAAAAGGTTCCCGCCCCCACCGTAAACCTTGCAAGTTCTGTTGCCGTAAGCCGGTCCGCCTTCAGTTCTCCCGCGCCTACCGTCAGATACATCTTCTTTGCCGAAATCTCCTCCATGGTAATTTCCGCCGCTCCGAATTCAAACAATGCACTGTCAAGTAAAGCATTCTTCGGCACAGTAAGAGTAACCTTCTGCTCGTCAATGTCATTATCGACAAACATTTTCGCCGGCCAATTATTGTTTTGCTTGTAGGAAATCAATAACTCTCCGTCTTCCGACTTATGCGTAAGCTTTCCGTATTTCAGTCCTTCATAATCCAGGATGAAATAATCCGCATCTCCGGTCATCACTTCCACGTTACAGGCTCCGGCTTCAAATACAAGAGAAGTGATTGGTCCCTCAAATACCTCTCTTCCGTAATCGCCTCCGCCCTCTCCATTGAACCGGCCCGACGTACCGTTTGCATTTTTCGCAATAATCAGTACCACACTCAACAAAATCATTGCCGTACCGATTAAAATATAAACCGTTTGCTTTGCACTCTTCATGTACCCAAACCTCCCGTACTTTTTCGTTCCTTCTTCTGAACTGACCTTATTGTATGATACTTTTTTCGTGAATGCAATAGGGTTAACCGTATTCTAATGGAATTCTAATTTTTAGAAAAAGGATGTCTTCTCTATGATTATACCTCATAGAAAAGGACATCCTTTATTTCTATTCTCACATTATCTGATGATATTTTCCTTACTGCTCAAACAACAGATCGCCGTAGCTCGGTACCGGCCAATCCTTCTTGGCTACCAGCATCTCCAGCTTATCAATCGGTGCACGAAGGGCTTCCATTGCCGGAACCACATCCATGCGGAAGTATAATCCCTGCTCCTTGCCCGGGGTCTTCTTCGCCGCTTCCTCAATACGAGCCTCCAAAGCCTTCTGTGCGGCTCTTGCGGTTACCAAAAGCTCGGAAATTTCGGACAGCATGGAAGTCTGTACGGTCACATCCGCATCCGGCACTGCCTGACGAATGGTATTAATGGAGTTTGCCAGCTCCGTGGTGTACTGGATTACTGCCGGAATATACTGCTTTGCGGACATATCCACCATGGTTCTTGCCTCGATATTAATAGCCTTAGAATAAATCTCATAGCTTACCTCGGCACGGGAATGCAACTCCGCTTCGGAAAGTACATGATGCTTTTCAAAAATACGAACAGTATTCTCACTGAGTAATGCCGGAATGGATTCTACCATGGAAGCAATGTTCGGAAGACCTCTCCGCTCTGCCTCCTTTACCCATTCTTCGGAATAGCCGTTGCCGCTGAACACGATGCGTTCATGCTTTCTGACAGTCTTTGCAATGAGTTCCTTTACCGCAGCTTCAAAATCCGTTGCCTGCTCCAGCTCATCCGCAAACTCGCAAAGAGCTTCCGCCACAATGGTGTTTAATACAGAATTCACGTCCGCAATGGACATGGAAGAGCCCACGGTACGGAATTCGAACTTATTTCCGGTAAATGCAAACGGCGACGTACGGTTACGGTCCATTGCATCCTTCTTTAAGGCCGGAAGAGTATGTACACCGGTGTTTAACTTGCCGCCCTTTTTGGACTCGGTAGCTTCACCGTTCTCTTTAATCTGCGCCAAAATATCCTCAAGCTGCTCTCCGAGGAAGATAGAAATAATTGCCGGCGGAGCCTCGTGACCGCCCAGTCTGTGATCATTGCCCGGACAGGATGCGGAATAACGAAGAAGCTCTGCGTTCTCGTCCACCGCCTTTAAGATAGCGGACAGGAACAGTAAGAAGCGGATATTCTCATGAGGCTTCTTGGTCGGCTTGAACAGATTCTCGCCGGTATCCGTCACCATGGACCAGTTGTTGTGCTTACCGGAACCGTTAACTCCCGCAAACGGCTTCTCATGAAGCAGACACTCCATGCCGTGACGGTTTGCCACCTTCTTCATCACCTCCATAATCAGCTGATTATGGTCGGTTGCAATATTCGCAATATCGTAAATCGGAGCCAGCTCGTGCTGTGCCGGAGCCGCCTCGTTATGCTGGGTCTTAGCGGTAATACCAAGCTTCCACAGCTCTACATTTAGCTCCTTCATAAAGGACGCCACCTTCTCTTTTAAGGTACCGAAGTAATGGTCGTCCATCTCCTGTCCCTTCGGCGGCATAGCACCGAACAGGGTGCGTCCGGTAAAGATAAGGTCTTTTCTCTTTAAAAACTTTGCACGGTCAACGAGGAAATACTCCTGCTCCGGACCTACGGAACAGGAAATACTCTTCACATCGTCATTTCCAAACAATTTCAAAATACGGAGTACCTGGGTATTCAGCGCTTCCATGGAACGAAGAAGCGGTGTCTTCTTATCCAGTGCCTCACCCGTATAGGAACAGAAGGCCGTCGGAATACAAAGGGTAACTCCCGCCGCATCCTCACGGACAAAAGCCGGAGAGGTACAGTCCCATGCGGTATAGCCCCGTGCCTCAAAGGTTGCACGAAGGCCGCCGTTCGGGAAACTGGAAGCATCGGATTCGCCCTTAATGAGCTCTTTTCCGGAAAACTCCATCATTACCTTACCGCCCGGTGCCGGGGTAATAAATGCATCATGCTTTTCCGCGGTAATACCGGTCATCGGCTGGAACCAATGAGAATAGTGAGTTGCACCCTTCTCGATTGCCCATTCCTTCATGGCATTTGCTACCACTTCCGCCACCTGTGCATCCAATTCTTCCCCGTTTTCAATTGTCTTTTTCAATGCTGCGTATGTTTCTTCCGGAAGGCGCTCCGCCATGACGGTATCATTAAACACGTCAATTCCGAAAAAATCCGTTACCTTTTCTGACATACCGGTAATCTCCCTCATTATCTCTTATTTATTCTTAATCATAACATCCAGCTGGTTGAACGGAATGCTGATGCCGGCAGCATCGAACTTTTCCTTAATCTGCTCGGTTGCTTCCCACTTTGCAGTCCAGTAGTCCTCTGCCTTTACCCAGAAACGAAGTCCCAAATCAATGGAGCTGGCTTCATAACTGTTCACATACACCTGTACCGGATGTGCTTCATCTTCAAAAGAATACTCCAAATTGGAGCCGATGTCAAATAAAATCGTCTTAACCTTCTTAATATCACTGCCGTAATCCACGGAAGCAACCAAATCAATACGTCGGGTAGCTTCATGACTGACATTCACCAAATCACTGTTGGAAAGAGAACCGTTCGGTAATACTACCAGACGATTATCCGTGGTAAGAAGCTTCGTATAGAAAATATCGATACCGGTAACCGTACCTTCCAAGCCCTTTGCCACAATATAATCGCCGATTTTAAACGGCTTCAAAATCAATATCAACACGCCTCCTGCAAAGTTGGAAAGGCTTCCCTGCAAAGCCAGACCGATTGCCACACCGGCAGAACCGAGAAGCGTTATGATAGACGCCGTATTAATACCTACCGTACCCACTAAAACAACAAGCAATACCCCGTACAGAAGAATACGAATCAGAGACATCAAAAAGCTCTGTACACCGTCATCTACCTTCCCTTTTTCCATTGCACGTTTTGTAATCTTCAATGCAAGTCCGATTAACTTCTTACCGATAAACCAAATTAATAATGCTACAATAATTATCTTACCGATTTCAAATACCTTCGGCCATGCTGCTGTCCAAAATGCTTCTAATGCGTCCATCTTTTGTTCCTCCTAATATTTGCTTATTTCTCGTTCTTCTTCGGCTTTCCGGTCTTCTTCACCGGTGCCTTTTCTTCTACAGCCTCCGCACGCTTCTTTTCCGGTGCTTTTTCCTTCACAGCGCTTGCTTTGCAGGATTTTCCCGCTGCCGCTTTCTTCTCAGGTACTTCCTTCTTTCCTGAGGCCTTCTTCGGTGCCTCCTCCTCACAGGAAAATACCATCATAGAAAGTCCCGGAATCGTAATCTCAACGGAATTGTCGCGATTGTTCCAATTCACCGGCTTGGACTTCTTCACACGAGGATTTCCCTCTCCGGAGCCGCCGAATTCCGGCTTGCTGCTGTTGAAAATCTCCTTGAACTTGCCTGCAAACGGCACGCCCACACGATACTCGGTATGGGTAACCGGCGTGAAGTTACAAACCACAAGAAGCTGCTCTTTACTATCCTTCGAACGACGAAGAAAAGTAATAATGCTTCGCTCCGCATCCATACAGTCAATCCACTCAAAGCCCTCCTGCAGGTAATCTCCTTCATACAGTGCCGGGTGAGACGTGTACAAATGGTTCAACGCTTTATAGTACGCCTGCATCTGACGATGCGCCTCGTACTCCTCGACTAACTCCCATTCCAGGCTCTTTGCTTCGTTCCACTCGGCAAACTGAGCAAAGTCCTGTCCCATAAACAATAACTTTTTCCCCGGATGGGTCATCATATATCCGTATGCCGCCCGGAGATTATCAAACTTCTGCTCATAAGTACCCGGCATCTTGTTCACCATGGAACCCTTTCCGTGTACCACCTCATCATGAGAAAGCACCAATACAAAATTCTCACTGTGAGCATACATAATGCTGAAGGTCAGTGCCCCCTGATTGCCCTTCCGGTAAACCGGGTCTGCCTTCATATAATTGGTGAAATCGTTCATCCAGCCCATATTCCACTTATAATCAAATCCCAGACCGTCATCCTCTACCGCATGAGTCACCTTCGGCCATGCCGTAGACTCCTCCGCAATCATCACAACACCCGGATTCCGCTTCTTCATCATGGAATTCATATGCTTAAACAGCTCAATCGCCTCTAAGTTCTCATTGCCGCCGTATTGATTTGCAACCCATTCGCCGTCCTGCTTTCCGTAATCCAAATACAGCATGGATGCCACCGCATCGATACGGATACCGTCCGCATGGAACTCCTCCGCCCAGTACATAGCGTTGGCAATTAAGAAGTTGGACACCTGCGGTCTGCCGTAATTGAATATCAAGGTGCCCCAATGCGGGTGACTGCCCTGACGCGGATCCTTGTGCTCGTAAAGACATGTGCCGTCAAACTCCGCAAGTCCGAAGGTATCTCGCGGGAAATGGGCCGGCACCCAGTCCAAAATCACACCGATACCCTGCTCATGCATATAATTTACAAAAAACTTAAAGTCCTCCGGTGTGCCGTAACGGGCCGTCGGTGCATAATACCCGGTTACCTGATACCCCCAGGAGCCGTCGAAGGGATGCTCCATCACCGGAAGGAGTTCGATATGAGTATACCCCATATCCTTTACATATTTTGCTACCATTACCGCCAGTTCGCGATAATTGTAGAAACTACCGTCCTCTTCCGTCGGCTTTTTAAAGGAACCGAGATGCAGCTCATAGATTGTCATCGGCTTTTCCTTCGAAGTATTCTTCGCCTTCTCCGTCTGCCATGCAGCATCCTTCCACGCAAACGCCGACGAATCAAACACAACGGAAGCCGTGTCGGGACGCTTCTGCGCCGCAAATGCAAACGGATCTGCCTTTAATACCGTAAGGCCGCCTTTTACCTTTATCTCATACTTGTAAATATCGCCCTGCTTTACGCCCGGTACAAACAACTCAAAAATACCGTACTTCTCGTGACGGTGCATCGGAAGACGTCTGCCGTCCCAGAAATTAAAATCACCTACCACACTGACACGCACCGCATTCGGAGCCCATACCGCAAAGCGTACACCCTCCACGCCGTCAACGGTCATCGGATGCGCACCCAGCATTTTATAAGCTTCGTAATGAATCCCCGTAGAATACGCTTCCATCTCTTTTTCGGAAATGGTCGGTGCAAAACGGTAAACATCCTCGCATTCCACCGTTCCGGACTCATAGGTCGCAAGATACCGGTATGTTTTCACATTCTTCTGCTCTAAAAGCACTGCAAAAAAGCCGCTCTCGTCCGCGCACTCCATCGGGTACTCCTTTCCCCTGTAAAGCACGCTTACTCCGGATGCATCCGGAAAATACGCCTGAATCAAAGTGCCGTCTTCGGTCCTATGTGCGCCCAGAAAATCATAAGGCTTGTCCTCTTCCGCATAAACAACCGCTTCGATTCTTCCCCAATGCATCATGTCATACAATTTTTTCTCCATAGAACCTCCTATCTGAAATCAGCCGGTTTCCTATTCGTTATACCAACGGTCAATGCCGGACTCCTCATCGGACTCTTCCTCTACCGGCATATATTTCTTAAAGATATGCTCCATCGGGAACGATACCAGCAACGTATACAGACCCGGAAGGAACAAAATAAGCGGCGGCATGTAGAAGAACGAGAAATACAGCATTACCGCGGTTCCCACAAACAATACCGTTATAAGTAATGTCCAACCGATATGTTTAATTGCCAAAAAGAAAGACCACTTAATCAAATTTTTGAGATTAATCGTAAAGCGGGACAAAATCGGGAAGATATAGACTACCGTAAAGATTGCGAATACAACCAGTACAATAAACGCTCCCAGCATCATACTGCCCACCTTCGAGCCTTCCTTCGACAAATCCAGCATATACCGAAGATCCACATAAATAATTGCCGCCATTACTCCGTAAATCAAAGTAAGAACCGCACCCTGCTTAAAATTCAACTTAAAGGATCGGAAAAACTCCTTAAACAAATAACTGCGCTCTCTGCGGATTACCTTTACCATTGCATAATAAATTGCAGTGCTGGCAGGACCGATGGTTATAATCGGAATGCAAAGCACAAGCCACAAAAGCCCAAGCATCATCAAATCGAAAATCTTACTCATCAAAATAAAAAACTTATTATCGGAACTGAAAAATCCACTCATCGTACTATCCTTCCTTTTATCTTGCCACAGCTTGCGCGTTCCCCTAATTACACTTCTGCCTGTGCCTTATTATTTTAATCCATTCTATCACATTTTACTGAAACTGTGAAGCATAAAGTTTATAATAAAATCCCTGTTTTTGCATTAATTCGGCATGTGTTCCGCTTTCCTCAATGGAACCGTTATTCACTACAATAATCTTATCCGCATTTTGTATGGTAGACAGTCTGTGGGCAATTACAAAACAGGTCTTTCCTTCCATTAATTTTAACATTGCCGCACGGATACGAAGTTCAGTCCGGGTATCCACATTTGACGTTGCTTCATCCAGAATAAGCATCTTTGCTTCGGACAGCATAGCTCTTGCAATGGTTAAAAGCTGCTTCTGTCCCTTGGAAAGATTCACTCCGTCCTCCGTAATGACGGTATCATAGCCCGCCGGAAGACGCTTTACAAACTCATGTACCCCCGCCGCCTTCGCCGCTGCAATCACCTCTTCTCTGGTAGCTCCCTCTCGTCCATAAGCAATATTCTCATGCACCGTCCCCTCAAATACCCAAGTTTCCTGCAACACCATGGCATAAGAAGACCGCAGACTCTTCATGGTCACTTCCCTGTTTTCATGTCCGTCCACCCGGATTTCACCGCTCTGCGGGTCATAAAAACGCATCAAAAGGTTGATAATCGTTGTTTTTCCCGCACCGGTAGGACCTACGATTGCTACCAGCTCTCCTGCCTTTGCTTCCATGGTCCAATTCTTTATAATCGGTTTTTCCGGCACATAGGAAAAGTCCACATTTTTCATCGTTACGTTTCCCTTTACCCCGGAAAGCTCCGTTGCACCGTAAATATCCTCCGCCTCCGCCGGCTCCTCTATCACACGGAATACGCGCTCCGCCGCGGAAAGTGCCGACTGGATTTCGCTGACTACGTTTGCCAGCTCGTTAATCGGGCCGGAAAACTTTCGGGAATACAGCACAAAGGAAGAAATGTCGCCAAGGGACAGTTTCTTCAACAAATACAACACCGAACCCGCCACCGTCACCGCCGTCAGGGAACAGTTGTTAATGAAGTTTACCGTCGGTCCGATCATACTGCCGTAGTACTCCGCATTGTAATAAGCCGTCACCGCTTCCTCGTTCTGCTTATCAAACCGGT
>JAFTPY010000360.1 GCA_017463035.1 Lachnospiraceae bacterium | reverse complement strand
TTAACATAGTATGTCCTCCTTAGAAACTTTTACATTATGAAAATAAAAATATTTACACAATACATTTATCCTACCCATCCAGTATAGCACATCTGATTATTTTTTCAAGCCTTGTTCTAATTCCTCATAGGAAATTTCACATTCAATCATGCCGTATGCATAAGCAGCAAGCTCATAAGGATTTGCGAACAACACCAAGCCCTTATCATTAAAATACCATTGATTGTTTTGCACCAATCGATATACCGAATCTTTAAACTCACCGGCATCATCATAATCATACAGGTTCTCTCCGTGCTCGGACCGAAGCTTCTTTGTTGCATATGCTACGATATCCTCTGTTGTAAGACCATACTCCTCCAACATCCGTTCAAAGCTTTCCGGACAACCGTTCGTCAGGTTTACCACATAGGCCCGGCAATAAACGTTCGGATGTGCTCCGCCGGTACTGCTGACACCTTTGGTAAACAAAGTCATATGCTGCTCCGATTCCCATAAGCAACTCACGGTAAATTCTTCTTTCTCCGGAAATATGGAAGCAATATACTCCCCGGATAAAGAATCCTCATAATCAAATCTTGCACTTTCCTTTGCCTCAGATAACGATTCCCGAAACGTTTCCATCACCGTCTCCAGAAAACCGTTCATCTTTTCTGCGTTTTTTCCTTCGAAAACAGGATAATACAGTGTGGACTTAAAAAATACAAAATCTCCGTCTTTCTCCTCTTCCGTTTCTTCCCGGAAAGAAAACTTCAAACCGGAAGAATCCTCATTGTGTGCCGAATCGGTTTCCGTTTTCCCGGGCAACGGTGTTGTTCCTTCGGTTTCCGCCGACGGTGCATCCGTCAAGGCCTCTACCGGCGGTTTTGTCACATCCGCTCCAAGATTCTCATCCTCCTGTTTGCAGCCTGCTGCTAAAAACATTGTAAGAACAGCCGCAAATGTAAGAATTATTTTTTTCTTCATAGCACCCTTAACCTTTCCTGTCTGATATAATCCGAGGTTCCGTTCTCTTAAGAAATGCATCCCCCGAAGAATGAAAAGAGACGGAGAGCCTCAGCCCTCCGTCCTAACCGATTTTCTTATACCGTTTACAGTTCGATGCTGCCTGCAGCCTTATCGTTAATCACATAATATGCCTTTCTCTCTTCCGGCTTAATGTACAAACGAACAGATTTGATTGCGGATGCTCTGTGACCCTCCGCAATATATGCAGCCTTTGCCTTTTCCATAACTTCTTCTACTGCAAACTCTTCTCCCGCAAACTGCACAAATACTTCATCTTTCTTTTCAACCTTCTTGGTCTCGGTCTTTGCGGTGGTATTCTTACTACCCGGCTTTCTGCCCGGCTTCTTCTTCTCGGTAACAGCTTCCTCTACTACCGGTGCAGTCTCCACTGCCTTTTCTTCAACAACCGGTGCCTTAACTTCCTTTACTTCTGCTACCTTTTTCGCAGTCGTCTTCTTTGCCATAATCAATCCTCCGTTAAGAAATCCTTGTTATTGTATCTTTCCGAAATGACTATATCATAATTTTTTTTAATTTGCAAGCATTACCTTATCTTCCTCTGAAAATGACATATTTCCCGCTTTTCATCACAAAAAATTGTGCATTTCATCTAATAATAATGAGTCCGCTTTGCGGACTCTTGCGCCGAGCGCGGTCGTTTGCGACATCTTCCATTCGCGCGAGTGCGCATCCCGCGGAGCGTTTTTTACTCTGTGAGGAAATTGAATATTTCCTCACAGAGTAAAAGAATCCCACAGAATTACCTGTGGGATTCCCGTTAAGAAATATTATGTATCTCCTAGAATACGCCCTGAGCAAGCATCGCATCCGCAACCTTTAAGAAGCCTGCGATGTTAGCACCTGCAACAAGATTGTAACCTAAACCGTACTCTTCTGCTGCTGCAGCGGAAGAATCATGGATACCGATCATAATCTGGTGAAGCTTTGCATCAACCTCTTCTGCGGTCCAGCTGTATCTCTCGCTGTTCTGGCTCATCTCAAGACCGGAAACAAGTACACCGCCTGCATTTACAGCCTTGGACGGAGCTACGATTACGTTATCCTGCTCCATTAAGAACTTCAGTGCATCGTTGGTAGTCGGCATGTTTGCTACTTCGATGTAGTACTTAACGCCGTTAGCAACAATCTTCTTTGCCTCATCAAGATTTACATCGTTCTGGGTTGCACACGGCATAACGATGTCAACCTTCTGGCCCCACGGCTTCTGGCCCGGGAAGAACTGGCAACCGAACTTATCAGCGTAATCCTGAACCTTATCACGGCCGGAATTTCTCATCTCAAGAAGGTAGTTAATCTTCTCCTCGGTTACAACACCTTCCGGATCGTAGATATATCCGTCCGGACCGGAAAGGGTAACTGCCTTACCGCCGAGCTCAGCGATCTTCTTTGCTGCGCCCCATGCTACGTTACCGAAACCGGAAATGGAAACGGTCTTGCCTGCAAGGGTCTCACCCTCGTGCTTCAATACTTCGCACAGATAGTAAACTGCGCCGTAACCGGTAGCTTCCGGACGAATTAAGGAACCGCCGTAGGAGCGACCCTTACCGGTTAAGGTACCGTTCTCGAAAGCACCTCTGATGCGACGGTACTGACCGTACATATAACCGATCTCACGTCCGCCTACACCGATGTCACCTGCCGGAACGTCTACGTCCGGACCGATGTGACGATATAACTCAGTCATGAATGCCTGACAGAATCTCATAATTTCAGCATCACTCTTACCGCGCGGGTCAAAGTCGGAACCACCCTTTGCACCACCCATCGGAAGGGTCGTTAAGCTGTTCTTGAAGGTCTGCTCGAAACCGAGGAACTTCATAATAGATAAGTTTACGGACGGATGGAAACGTAAGCCTCCCTTGTACGGTCCGATCGCACCGTTAAACTGTACACGGTAACCGCGGTTTACCTGAGTCTGACCGTTGTCATCAACCCATGCAACACGGAACTCAATTACTCTCTCCGGCTCACACATTCTCTCAAGAAGTGCTGCCTTTCTGTAAGTTGCCTCATTCTTGTCTACAACCGGCTTCAGGGAGGATAAAACCTCTTCTACAGTCTGAAGGAACTCCGGCTCGGTAGCGTTTTTCTTAGATACTAACTCGATTACTTCATCAACGTATCCCATCTTAAAAGCTCTCCTTTCGTCCTCGGAAAAAATAGTGCACATGACAGATGACTTCCCCGGAAAAACTTTCCAAAAAAAGGTATTCTCTCTGTGCTTCTTCGATATTATACACCAAGATTTTCTATTGTGCAAGTGTTTTTCTAAAAAAATGTATAATTGTATACAATCTCTGTTCTTCGTTGCTTTCCATGTAAAAACGGTAGCCGTATTCTATGATACAACTACCGTTTCTATTCTCTTCTTTTACAGCTTTTTCCATAATAATCTATGATACGATTTTTCTTGTACAGGAGTCGATATCATATTTCTTTGTAAACCCGTCATCTTCGTATAAGTCATATTCCGCTCCGTCATATCCCAGCAATTTAAGCGTAGAAACATCCAGCTTCTCCGTATTCATAGCCGCTGCCCCCAGCGGAATTGCCTTATCCTTACGAATAAAAAATACCAATTCGGAAAGTTCCGCCTTTATATAATGATGCCCCGCTGCCAGCACCTCGGTTTCGTAATCCATCAAGCTACGCATCCGCACAAGCATCATCTCTTCCGGCAGATATACATACCGCCCGGTAGCATTCTGGGTATAGACAGGCGTAATCATCAGCTCGTCGCCGAGAAATAGCTGGTCCTCTACACCTCTTGCATCCTCATCCTCCGTAAAATCAAAACTAAGCGGCCGGAACATCATTTCATCCGCCAATACCGCTTTCATATATTCACTGTACAAATACGGAATCAGACCGTAACGGATTTCAATCATCCTCTTGCAGGCATCGCAGTTATCAAACCGGTAAAGCTCCTGTTCTCTTGTCCCCCTGCTGGAATGATTTCGCATCAACGGTGTAAAGACCGCAAGCTGCAGCCACCGAAGCATCAAATCCTCCGTGGTATCACTGCCGAAGCCTCCCACGTCCGCTCCCGTGTAAAGGAAACCTGCCATATTTAAGGAAGGCATCATTTGCAGATTCATTAATAGATGAGACCACCAGGACTTATTATCTCCCTGCCAGATACCGCCGTACCGATGGGCACCGATATAGGACGACCGGGAAAACATAAGTATTCTCTTCTCCGGTGACAATCTATCAAAAGCTTCTCCCGCTGCCTTCGTCATGTTGTATCCGTAGAGATTATGCACCTTACTGTGCGGTACCTTCATTCCACCCATATCATGGAAAAATGTCTCATAGTCTCCCACATTATTTCCGATACCGGCTACCAATCCCGTAAATTCAAAGTAACTGTTCACATCGAGATTTTCCTTACTGAGTTCACTGATACGTTCCATCACCGATGCCAGACGTTCTTCCGTATAGAAAATCGCCGGCTCGTTCATATCGTTCCAGAATCCGTCCACGCCCTTTTCAAGCAAAAACGCATACTTCTCACCAAACCACTTTCTGGTCTCAGCTTTTAGAAAATCCGGGAAATGCACTCTGCCCGGCCAAACCGCCCCCACAAAGTCCTTGCCCTTTGTATCTTTACAAAAGTAGTCGTTCTTCACGCCTTCCTCATAGACATCATAGCCTTCTTCTATCTTTACCCCCGCATCAATAATCGGCACCAGATGAATCCCCTGCTCCATCATCCCGGCACAAAAGGCCTCAAACGCAGGAAACGCCTCTTCGTCGATGGTAAAGTCCTTGTACCGCTCCATATAGTCGATGTCCATGTAAATACTGTCAAGCGGAATCTCTCTCTTCCTATACTCCGCTGCCACCTCACGGATGTCCTTTGCATCCTTATAGCCCCAACGGCTCTGTCCGTACCCAAAGGCCCACTTCGGCGCAATATAACTCCGTCCGATGAGCTTACGGAACTGCTTTACGATGTCCTTCTCGCTTTCTCCGGTAATCACATATACATCCAGATTCCAATCCTCCGGTGTGATGCGTAAAGTATCCCGATGGGTATAACCCACATCAAAAGTGATATTTCCCGCATAATCGAAAAACACGCCGAATAATTTCTCTCCAGAAATCAAAAGAAAGTTATGGCTTCCGTATAACGACTTGGTATCCTCGTGATGGTGCGGATCGTCAGCATTACAGCTGGTATATATCCAACCACGCTTATTAATTCCGCGGACCTGTTCACCGAGGCCGTAGACAATGTCCTTGTCCTTTAGGGTATAAATAAACTCTAATCCGCTTATGGCATCATCCGTTTCTCCGCTGTATGTTAAATCAAAGAACGGAAGCTTTCCTTCCGTAACGGAAAGTTCCTCTATCACAGCACAAGTCTCTATAGGGGTTCCGAATCTGAATCGTTGTATCATAGTCACATCTCCTTCTGCATCAGATTTTGGTCAGTTCCTGCCTCATCCATAGCCTTAATAACATCAAACTCCGGTTGTATACTCTCATATTCTTTCCGAAATTCCTCGTCTTGTAATTGTGTCTCTAAAAAAACATCAAAGTTTTTCATTAGACTCACACCTTTCCAAACTCTACCTTATACTCTTTATACCAAGACGGAATCACCTGATTCATTCCATCATACCATTTAATTACCTTTTTGTTCAACTCTAGAATACTCTCTAACCTCTCCGGTGCAAAATACTTCGCCCAAACAATAGACGTAATTGCACTTACCGCCAGATATAAGGCAAGCATTCGCCAAAACGCTTCCGGTATCTGATGATTAAAATATCCATCGATTTGTCCTGCCGCAAATGCAGGGTGCTCAATTCCGATATTGATGAAATCAACCCACGGGTCTCCCACACCTTCAAAATCCACGGTCTGCCAATCAATGACAAACAGTTCCTCTTTCTCGTTAATAATCAGATTCCCCAGGTGAAAATCCCCATGAATCCTACATTGTCTTCTCTCATGTAACAAATGCTTGTTTTCCTCTATAAAAGACAAAATTTCATCTGCTCCCTCAAACGGTACACCTTCGTTTTTGTATGCCTCTATTCTTGGCTGAATCACATCAAAGTATCTGGCATACCAATCCCGGTCCATATCGTTTATCGTTGAATTTTCGTGAATACCTCTTACTATCTGTCCGGATTTTACACCAATGCTGTACTGCTTTTCTTTTGCCATAGTCGGTACTACTTTTTCGGCTTCTTCTCCCTCCATCCACTCTAAAAGCATGTAAACAGAAGCTCTGTCTTCACACATACCGAAGTCTACCGCTTTCGGGACCGGCAAATCTGCTTTATTCACTGATAACAGAAAGTCGTAATCCTTCTTTTTGGTATCATAATTGGATATGTCCGTAATGCGTAACAAAAGCTTCTTTCCGTCTCTTGTTTCAATGTAATATTTTCTGTCTCCGGACATTCCTTTTGATATTTCATTTACTTTAGAAAAAGTCTCCGCAATAGATATTCCTTCAAACATGTTTCTATTTCCTCTCCTTTTGAATCTGAACTGTCCTATGTTGTTACTCTTTTATTCATTATATCACAAAAAACAAATTTTTCTTTCCCAAAAACAATATTTTAAATTTTTAGAAAAGGCTGTTGTATCAACGACTTAATCATTCATACAACAACCTCTTTATCAATACTTACCAAACAGCTTCTCTATTCTATCCCGCCTCATAATACTGTGCCTGTGCCGTCCAAAGTGCATGATACAGCCCATCGGTCTCTTTCAGCAACTCCTCATGTCTACCTCTCTGTACCACCGTGCCATCCTCAAACACCGCAATCTCATCACAAAACTTGCAGGAGGATAACCGGTGGCTAATGTATATCGCGGTTTTCTTTCCTACCAGTTCATTAAACTTCGTGTAAATCTCCGCTTCCGCAATGGGGTCCAGCGCCGCCGTCGGTTCATCCAGCACAACCACCGGAGCGTCCTTATACAACGCTCTTGCCAGTGCCACCTTCTGAGCCTCTCCGCCGGAGATTTCCACGCCCTCCGATTCAAAGTCCTTGTATAATGCGGTATCAAGACCTTTCGGCATGGATTCTAACCTTTGGGAAAGTCCGGCTTTTACAAGGCACTGCTCTGCCTTTTCTTTGTCATACTCCATGGCAGTTGCCACGTTCTGTCCCAAAGGAAAGGAAAACAGCTTAAAATCCTGAAATACCACGGAAAAGATGCGTAAGTATTCTTCGTAATCATACTCCCGGATATCCACACCGTTTAACCGGATTTCTCCCTCCGTCGGGTCGTACAGTCTGCACAGGAGCTTAATAAAGGTTGACTTTCCGGAACCGTTTTTTCCCACAATTGCCAAGCGCTTTCCAAGCTTAAACTTCAAAGAAAGATTCCGCAGGGAATATTCCTTTGCACCCGGATACCGGAAGCTGACATTGCAAAACTCGATTTCAAAATCTCCATAAACCTCGTCACGTCCATTACAAACTGCATCCACATCCACAGAAAGTGTCCCCTCTTCCTTCCGGTTCGGAATATCCAGATACTCATACAATCCCTGCAAATGCCTGCAATATACCGCATTATCCGCCAGTACAAACATCATATCCTGTACACCGGTGCTAAGCTTCCCAAGGGCTCCGATATACTGTACAATACTTCCCACACCAAAGGCACCCAAGGAAGCCTTTAGTACAACAAATACCCAGCATACCACCGTTCCGATACCGACGACCGCCGCTGCCAGCGCCGGATACGTCGCCATGGCACGCAGAAGACAGCCCACAGCCTCATCCCGTTTTTTCATCTCAGCAAATGCCCGCTTTGCCGTTTTCTGTTGCTTATAAATTCTTACATCCTTTGCCCGTTCCGGAGATTTCGCCAGTTCATGCTCGTAAAACACAAACATCCGGTTAAACCACACGGTTTCCTTACACCATTTCTCGAATACGACATTCTCCTTCCCGGTTGCCTTGGCGTTTGCCATACCGCCAAGCAATACGCAAACGCCGATTCCCACAATCCATAAAGGCGAATCCATCCATTTTGTTCCTGTATGGGATACAAACAGGGTAACCGTGAGAGACAAGGAAAGTACAATACTCGCCGCTGCATTCACCAGACTGTTCATGCCCCACACAAGCTGTCCCAGCCCGTTTCCGAACATAAACAGATTCTCCGACACCTCCTGCTTTTGCTGAAGTATCTTCGTATCTTCTAAATCCGCGTAGTCCATGGTCATTGCTTTATCCGCAAACACCATTCCGAAAAAGTTCCACATCTGGGCTTCCTTTTCCTCCGTGATCCGGTCCACCATGCTCTTTATCAGAAGCAATAGGAAATTGCAAAGAACCACCGATGCCACATAGGCAACAATAAGGGTTCCACGCTGTTTACCTGCCAACTCATTAATCAGTTTTGCCGAAATCCACACAGAAAGCAACGGTTGTACCGCAGCAAGCACCGCCGATACCGCCTTTCCCCCGGCCAGTCCCGGACAATACTTTCTTAATATGACGATTCCACGCTTGGTAATCCGAATGCATTCCTTTAACGTAAGTCTGTCTTTCATTCGGACACACCTCCTTCCACTTCAATCAGCGTTTCCCTATAGTATTTCGCCTGGGTCTCATACAGTTCATAATATCTTCCCTGTTTAAGAAGAAGCTCGTCATGAGTTCCTTCCTCGATAATCTTTCCGTCTTCCATCAGCACAATCCGGTCACAAAATCTCGTAGATGCCAGACGATGAGAAATAAATACGGTGGAACAATCCTTCATTACCTCATGATAAGTCTCGTACAACTTGCTTTCCGCAATGGGATCCAATGCCGCCGTCGGCTCATCCAGTATCATAAACGGTGCCTTTCGGTACAAGGCTCTGGAAAGCAACAGCTTTTGTATCTGCCCGCCGGAAAGCTCCGTTCCTTCATCATTCACCGCTCTGCTGTACTCGCTGTCCAGGCCCTTCGGAAGGGAGGCAATTTTGTCCCACAGTCCGGCAGTTTTCAGACACGCTTCTACCCGTTCTCTGTCAATCTTTCCCGGTTCTTCCTCTGCCACCGCTTCCGCAAAAGATACCGGCAGCAGGGAAAACTGTTGGAATACCGCAGAAAACAATTCATAATAACCGTCTCTGTTATACTCTTTTACATCCACACCGTCATACCGCACACAGCCTTTTGTAGGGTCTGTCAATCCGCACAAAAGCTTTACAAGAGTAGTCTTTCCCGCACCGTTTAATCCCACAATGGCCAGATGCTCCTTCGGTGCAACGGTCAAAGAAATCTCCGAAAGAGTATCCTGTTCTGCACTCTCATAACGGTAGCTCACATTACAAAGAGACAGTTCCTTCGGTCCATCGGATGCCTTCGGGAGTTCTCGTCCGCCTTCCCGTGTATAGTTATCCGGATAAGATAAAAAGGTGCGCACGTAATTTACGGTACTGCTGATACGGGATAGAGCCGTCACCTGCCCGAACAAACCGGACAGCCATGCAGAAAATCCGGTAATCACACCAAAATACAATACAAAATCCGCCACACTCATCCCGTCCGAAATCACAAGGTACAATAAATATGCATACGCCGCCACTTCTCGTACCAGCGACAATCCGGCGTCCCCTACGGCCACACCGAACACTGTCTTTGTATATCTACGATACCATCCGTTTAGGCCTTCTACATTTTTACGGTACACATCCGAAAGCCACCCGTTCATATGGTACAACCGGATGTCCTTTGCGGACTTTATGTCTCCCGATACGCTTGCCAGATAATCCGTCCGCTGCTGATACCGCACCTTTTCGTCCCGGTGCTTTTCCGTAAACCGGATTGTCTTGTGATTTAACATACAACTGCAAATTGTCACACCGACCAGATACACGACCAGCACCACGCTTAAACGTGCCAGTATTCCGAAGTACAACGCAAATCCCAAAGCACTTGTACACAATCCGATTCCCACATCATACACCTGAATCATGGGGGAATAATTTCCGTTACAGGCACCGGCACTCTCCGTATGTAACTTTCGGAACCGTTCTGTCTCCTGATGAGAATAATCCGCTATCATTCCCTTTATCGCCACCAACTCCGTATAATAGGTATTCATGCGAAACCGCTGAAAATACAACAGCTTTTCAATAAACACCTTTCCTCCGGCGCACAAAGCCAGTACTCCGGTACCTGTTACTGTCACAAGCAAGATATCCTTCAGTTCTACGCCTGTAGTAATCTGCTCAATCACGATTTTCGGCAAAAACGTTGTAATCACCGGAATAACGATTCCTATCACAATCGAAAAAAAGCATAACACCAACAGAAACGGGTAACATTTCACGGTTTCTTTCAACAGGAAACCCACATTGGAACCTACTCCGTACCGGGTTACCTGTAGCGAATTTTCCTCTTTCTCTTTATTCATACCATCACCTTACTTCCTCTTTTTCACGTAAATCAGGATAAAATTCAAAATCTTATCCAGTCCCTTCTCTAAAAACTCTTTATCACGAATTCCGAATGCGTGTCCGGAGTCAAACCACTCTTTCCAAGCTGTTTCAAAGCATTCTGCCTCCTTCACAGTGATGTCGCATCGGTCACCGCATTCTTCTTTCAAAAGTGTTTCCCACCAGCCGACTGTCTGAAACAGCTCCGCATCATCCCCTTCGGCCCAGGTCCCGAACAGCTCTTTTAATTCGCCCTTCGGTACTTCCTTAAGTCCCGGAATTGCAATCATCACATAGCCGTCCACCTTTACAAAGGGCAAAATCTTTTCCGCAAACACGCCCCTCTTACAGCCGAAATAATGATAAGAATCCACGCTGATGATTGCATCAAAATACTCCTGCGCAAACGGCATCTCCAAAGCATCTCCGTGAATCGGAATAATGGTATCCTCCAGATGATTCGCCCTGATTCGTGCATAATTTTCCGATGCATTCACCCACAAATCAAGGGCAACCACACTTTGCGCGCTTGTTTCATTTGCGATAAAAAGGGAGGTTAATGCGAAACCGCATCCCAGGTCCAATGTTCTTTTGTAATTCACATCTTCCGGACTTCTTTCGATTAACTCATCCAGTAACCGGAAGGAATTCGGTCCCATCAAATACTCCTTTGTAAAATACTTTCTATACGTTTCAATATGATTCATTTAAATACCTCCGTTTTCTCGTTTTATTTCATCCATTTCCTGAATCAATGTTTCATGATTCTTATACATCTGTCTATCCTCTCCTTTTCCCCAGCATCTCTGCCCGCTTGGCTTCAACTCCCGTCAGCTCCAGTTCCACGCCTTCCACATGCTTCCGTTCCATATCATGACGTAGCTTTCTGGTTTCCACACTGTCAAAGATAATGGAAAAATCATAATCCTCCGGGTACAGTTCCTCCGCTGCCACATGGAGCTTTACCCGCTTATGATTAATCCAGATTTTCTTATTGGGCATTTGCACTTGCAGCACACCCTTTTCGTTTTCCGGCTGGCATACAATCCCGATTTTCTTGTCCGGATAAATCATCACGCTATCACCGATTCGGAACTCTCGTTGTTTCGCTTTCTTTGGAGTAAGTTTCTTTTTCTTAACAATACGCGGGGAGAATTCCTTTTGAAATCCTTCTTCACTGTCACCCATCCCTCTTGGCATTGTCTTATTTTCCGGCACTGCTCCTTCTTTCGGACTCTCTTTATAGGACATACGCCATGGATTCTCTTCTCTCTTCTGCTGCTGTCGTGTTTCTCCGTAGGCCGCTTCCTCCGCTCTCTTTAGCATCCCCGCCGGCATACCGAGTCGCCTTGCAATATGGAATGCGCAGCTTTCTCCCGCTTCTCCGATGACCATCTGATAGGTCGGTTTCAAGTTCTCCTTATCGAAGGTCATGCGGGCATTTACGATTCCCTCCGTCTGCTCCGCGTAAACCTTTACCTCCGGGTAATGGGTGGATACAAGAAACAGTGCACCGCTTTTTTTCAGTTCCTCCAAAATCGCCACCGCAATACCCATCCCTTCCAGCGGATCCGTACCGGAGCCAAGCTCATCCATCAGCACCAGACTTTGGTCATTCACTCGTTTCAAAATGTCCAACACATTTGTAATGTGCGCCGAGAATGTGGACAGATTTTCTGAAAGATTCTGCCCGTCACCGATGTCGCACAGGTAATTGCTGTTCATACAAACAATGGCTTCCTTACAGGACACATGGAGGCCGCACTGGGCCAACATACAGTTTAATGCCACGGTCTTTAACGCCACCGTTTTTCCTCCGGTGTTGGGTCCGGTAATGACAATCCCGCTGACACCGTTACCGATTTGAAACTGCAACGGTACACAAATTTCCTTTTTCATCAGCGGGTGTCTGGCATCCTTAAGGGTGATTTCACGTTCCGTTGTAATTACAGGCTCCGTACCGTCATAAAAAAGACTTAGCTTTCCCTTTGAGAAAATATAGTCTAACTTTTCAATATATCTGATATTTTCCTTCAGCTCCGTTCCATGCAAATCTACTTCCGCTGTTAACTCATACAAAATCCGCCGTACTTCGTTTTCTTCGTCAATCCGCAGGCTTTGCAGCATGGCATAGTACTCCCCGCAGGCTGCCGGTTCCATAAACAACGTATTTCCCGTGGAAGATTTATCAATAACGGTTCCCGAAATCCGGAACTTGCAATCCTTCTTTACCGGTACGCAAATCCGACCGTTCCGCATGGTACTGAAGCTGTCGGACATGCAGTCCTTGTGGGTACGCATCACCGCATCCGCCTTTTCTCTCATGCGGCTCTCGGTCTGTGCAATCTCCATACGCAACGACTTTAACAACTTCGATGCATTGTCCGCCACCTGCTCGTTTACAATCTGCACATAAATACTCTCCCGAAATTCCTCCAAAGGTTCTAAGTTTTCCTCGTACCACGCTAGGGAAATCTCGTATTGCTTCCCACCACACAAATACTTTTTCAGGCGCTGCACCATAGTAAGGGCTAGCTGTACCGTTAGTAACTGCTCCACGGAAAGACAATCTCCTTTTCCGGCAATATCTACTATTTCCGAAAGCCCCTGTATGGACGCAAGAGGCGGATTTCCCAACAGTTCTATCATTCGCTTTCCCTGACTGGTCTCCCGCTGCATCATCAGTAGCTCCGCCTCGGAAAGCACCGGCTGTATGTTGCGAATCCTTTCCTTTGCTGCCTCCGTCAGGGCGTACTCCGCCCAAAGCTCCTTTATTTTGTCGAATTCCAATAATTGCTCTTCTCGATTCATTTTTGATACTCCTTGTATTCTTTCTTTTCTACCGTTTTGTCTCACACGCTTCCTGTCACCGAAAAAACACCGAAGTATCATCCGCGCTTCGTAATATCTGTTCATTCACAAATACTTTTACAAAACAAAAACCATGGATGACAGCCTTAAAAAGCCGATAAATCCATGGTTTGAACTTCGTCCGTCGAGATGTTTTATGCAAACGGTGCTTCTCACCGTCTCCCTTTGTTTCGGTCGGTACATTCCCAAGGTTTCCCGGACCTTGTGCACCCACACCTTGCGACAAAGCCGCTCAGTCGTGGGCACCTTCGCACCTCCGAACTAAAGAAGAGCAGAACCATACAGTTCTGCTCACAATCTCATCATAACGAATCCTATGAATAGATTTATGAAGCATTTGTAAGGCAGATACCTCAGGGCAGACTTCTAGCGTAAAAAGTCATCCCCGCAACTGTTTCGTTGTCGGTGTCCTATCTTGCTCTTCCTACAATGCTATACATAAAATCCTCTTTTCTTAAAATAAAAATGTTATTATTACGCTCTCATATTACCACGCACGGAAAAAGATGTCAAGCCTCAAACCTCAATCATCCAAACGTCATTAGGATAATTTCTTTTTTCTAGTGACAACTCCCCTGTTTCCGTGGTACACTATAGTTTAGTTAGTAAGCAAAGAAAGGACATCACCATGGCATTTGACGGACTTATGACCGCAGCGTTAGTGAAGGAGCTTTCCGACACCTTAACCGGTGGACGCATCGTAAAGATTGCCCAGCCGGAAAAGGACGAGCTGCAATTACAAATAAAAAACTATGACACCTATAAGCTTTTAATCTCAGCGGACGCTTCTCTTCCGCTGCTGTATCTGACAGAAGACAGCAAACAGAGCCCGCTGACCGCACCGAATTTCTGCATGTTACTACGCAAGCACTTTAACAGTGCCCGGATTCTTTCCGTAACCCAACCGGGTCTGGAGCGTATCGTGGACTTTACGGTAGAGCATTTAAACGAGCTAGGAGATGTTTGTAAAAAGCACATTATGGTGGAACTGATGGGCAAACACAGCAACATCATCCTTGTGGACGAAAACGGCATAATTTTAGACTCCATTAAGCGTGTGTCCGGTATGGTCAGCTCCGTTCGTGAGGTGCTTCCGGGCCGCCCGTACTTTATTCCGCAGACCCAGGAAAAGCTGGATCCGCTGACGGTTACTTTTGAAGAGTTTTTCGTCTTACGTGAGAAGCCGATGGGGCTTTCTAAGGCTCTTTACACCACTTTTACCGGACTTTCTCCGCAGACTGCCAACGAACTTTGTCATCGTGCGGGTCTGGCACCGGATATGTCCGCAACAGAGTTCTCCGAAGATTATCTGCGCCATTTGTACCGGGTATTTACGGAGCTTACGGAGGATATTAAAAACGGTGAATTTACCCCGAATCTGGTACGCAAAGACGGAGAACCGGTGGCTTTTTCCGCTACTGCTCTTACACTTTACGAGGAAGACCCTTACGAAGTTGAGGACTTTGTTTCAGTGTCCGCACTCTTGCAGGACTTCTATTCCGAGAAAAACACTGTTACCCGTATCCGCCAGCGTTCCTCGGATTTACGCCGGGTATTACAGTCAGCTTTAGAACGTGAAGTAAAGAAATACGACTTGCAGATCAAACAATTAAAGGACACGGAATCCCGTGATAAGTTCAAGGTATACGGCGAATTACTCACCGCCTACGGCTACGGTGTGGAACCGGGTGCCAAGGAAACTACCGTCACCAACTACTACACCGACGAACCCATGACCATTCCGCTTGACGAGACCATGTCAGCGCTGGACAATGCAAAGCGGTATTTCGAAAAGTACAACAAGTTAAAGCGTACCTACGAAGCACTGACCGAACAGGTAGCGGAAACCAAGTCCGCTATTCTTCATCTGGAGTCCATCAAAAACTCTCTGGAAATTGCGCGGCATGAAGAGGATTTGGTACAAATTAAGGCAGAGCTTACCGAATACGGCTACTTAAAAAAACATATGGTAGCTCAAAAGGGAGGCAAAAATAAAAAGGAGAAAAAAGTCCGCATTACCGCAAAACCGCTCCACTACCGCACCTCCGACGGTTTTGATTTGTATGTGGGTAAAAACAACTACCAGAATGATTATCTGACCTTTGAATTTGCAAACGGTAACGACTGGTGGTTCCACGCCAAGGATTGCGCCGGTTCCCATGTTATCTTAAAGAATGACGGTAGAGAAATTCCGGACCACGTATTCGAAGATGCAGGGGCATTGGCAGCCTATTATTCCAAGAATAAAGATGCCGGAAAAGTGGAAGTGGATTATGTAGACAAAAAGCAGGTAAAGAAACCCAACGGTGCAAAGCCGGGCTTTGTGGTATACTACACCAACTACTCGCTTATGGCGACACCGGATATTTCGCACTTAACGGAATTATCGGACTAAACTACTTATTTTAACAGGGAAGGGAACTTCATGACACAGATGAGAGATTTAACCAAAGCACAAAAAGGACGGATTTTCAGTTTTATGGCAATTGCACTGGTGCTACTGTATCTTATCCTGACATTTGCATGGAATGTCAGAGTACAAACAGATCAATTTCCTTATACCGATTCCTGTACGATGGACGGAGCTGATTTTTCTCCCGCCGCAAACCTTTGTATCGCGGGATTTAACGGTGTTTTAAACCTGATAAACATGATTTTATCCATCAGTGCCACATGGATTGCGGCAACCGTTAGTTTGATTGTATGGAGATTTATCGCCATACAAAAAGGCTCTGTTGTGACAGTGCTTGAATGGAACATAGCAAAGTACACATGGCTGGCTTTTATCGTCATCTCGCTAATCGGATGTTTGGTTCTGTTACATTTCAGTCATTTGACCTTTTGCACGTTTCTTATCAGCCTGCCGATTTTACTTTTGTGGCTGCTTGGTGTATTACCGCTACAAAAGAATCATATGAAATACCAAGATGCAACGAGTGACATTTAATTACTTACAGATAC
>JAFTPY010000359.1 GCA_017463035.1 Lachnospiraceae bacterium | reverse complement strand
TGGATGATGTATTCGGTCATGCTGCATGTCATACCGGCTTGGCAAAGATTTACGGCACCGAGGATACCATTGATGTAAACGGCGGCTGGCATGATGCGGGTGATTACGGCAGATACGTGGTTCCGGCAGCCAAGTCTGTTGCGGATTTGCTCTATGCATACGATACCATGGAGCAACCGTATAACGACAATATCGGTATTCCGGAGAGCGGAAACGGTATTCCGGATTTATTGGATGAAGTACGTTATGAGCTGGAATGGATGCTTAAGATGCAGGCAGAGAACGGCGGCGTATATCACAAGGTCAGCTGCTCCAATTTCCCGGGCTATGTAATGCCGGAAAAGGAAATCAGTCCGCTTTTTGTGACCCCGGTTTCTACGACGGCTACCGCAGACTTCTGCGCGTCGATGGCGTTAGCCTATGAGTTCTACTACGATGTGGACCGTGATTTTGCGGACACCTGTCTTGCGGCTGCAGAGAAGGCTTGGGCGTTTTTAGAGGCAAACCCGAATTTGATTTTTGAAAATCCGGCAAAGATTACCACCGGCGGATATGAAGACGGCAGTGATAAGGACGAGCGTTACTGGGCAGCGGCACAGATGTACCGTGCGACGAAGGATGGAAAGTATCTGACGGCGTTGGAAGGAATGGCGACAAAGAACGGTCTTGACTGGACAACGGTAGGAGATTACGGTAATATCGCTATCCTGACCATGGAAGGTATGGATAAAGAGTCTCAGGTATATGCAAAAGCCTATAAGGCAATTATGGACCAGGCGGAGCGGTTTGCAAAGACCTCCGCAAGTAATGTATACGGTACTGCAAACTCCTCCTTTAACTGGGGAAGTAATATGACCGTATCCAACTACGGTGTGATTCTGGGACTGGCTTATGAATTGACCGGAGAGGAAAAGTACTTTGATGCCGCCGAGTCTAATCTGCACTATTTGCTGGGGACAAATCCGGTGGATTACTGCTTTGTCAGCGGACACGGAACCGTATCTCCGAAGAATCCGCACCATAGACCGTCCATGGCTGTAAAGCAGGCAATGCCGGGAATGTTGGCAGGCGGTGTTAACTCTAAGCTGGAGGACCCGACGGCAAAAGCACAGTTAAAGGACAAGCCGATTAATAAGCGGTATCTGGATCACAAGGAGAGCTATTCTACCAACGAAATTACGATTTACTGGAATTCTCCGTGTATTTATCTGATTTCCCTGATTTACGGAAAGTAAAGGCGGTAATAGGTGATTTCGGGATGTAAGTGTGAGAAATACGTGAGTCGTGAATAAATGGTAAGAAATGAAGTAAGAGGCACTGTCGCAGGGGACGTTTTGGTCCGGTTGCGGCAGTGCCTCTTTGCGTTTGAAGATAGTATGATGAAACGTGTTGCGGAATGCATATGGATGCAATCGGACAGGTCGCAAGCATGCATTTCACTATGCCAGATAACAGAATACAAATAAATAGTGACACAAGGTTCCGCCGAGACAGAAGCAGTGGAAAATCTCATGCAAACCGAAGTTTGGGTGCTTGTTGTCGAAAATCGGAAGTTTTAAGGCATAAATGACACCGCCGATAGTGTATACGATGCCTCCGCCCAAAAGAAGGGCAAAGGCGCCGGTCGGAATACTTTTAATGAGTTGCGGGAAGGCAAGCAGACAACACCAGCCCATGGCAATATAAATGACTGCGGATACCCATTTCGGACAGTGAATGAAGAACAGACACTGGAAGATGCCGATAAAGGCGATGCCCCAAACCAAAGCAAACAGAAGCTTGCCGGCGGTACCACGGAGTGCCAACAGACATACCGGAGTGTAGGTGCCTGCAATCAACAGATAAATCATGGCGTGGTCAAACTTTTTCAAGTTGGTGTAGCTGCGAAGGGTTCTGCCGAAGGTGTGATACAAGGTGCTGGCACCGTAGAGCAGAAACATTCCTGCAATGAATGTAATGCAGGAGAATAGGGAAAGTCTTGATGTTCCGGCTGCTCTGTGAATCAGAGGAAACGCTCCGACCAGTGCAAATACCACGCCGGCAAGATGCGTGTATGCACTGCCCGGCTGACGCGGAACAATCCGGTGCTTTGATAAATCAATCGGTTGTTGTAAGGTTAAGTCTTTGGTCGTTGTAAGTTCCATAAATCCCATCCTTTCTTAAAATACGCTTGTCTTAGTGATAGTGTATGCATCCCTTGAAAAGTCATTCAACGGTGTATTTACTTGATAATATTATGTGCCGTGTTATTTAAAAATATTACACGTAGTTTTGAAAACTACGTTATATCTAAGATGATACTATCACATATATTTTTAAAAAGCAAGAGGAAAGATGAAAAAAGATTGGGAAAATGGACCTAAATTGACGGAGCGGTCAATCTATGGTAAAATATGTGAGGATTCTGCTGGGGAAAGGAGAATGATAATGAATATTCTTCATATGAAATACGCGGTAGAGGTGGCAAGTGCCGGTTCTATTAATAAGGCATCCGAAGCACTGTTGATTGCTCAACCGAACCTGAGTCGTTCTATAAAGGAGTTGGAGGCGGATCTTGGGATTACCATATTCGACCGCTCTGCCAAAGGTATGGTGTTGACGGAAGAAGGCAATCGGTTTATTGGACATGCAAAGAAAATCCTTGCCCAGATTGATGAAGTGGAAGCTTTGTATAAGAAGGGAACTGTGACAAAACAGCAGTTTTCCATATGTGTTCCGAGAGCCAGTTATATCGCGGAAGCATTCGCGCGTTTTTCAAATGGGATTACAAGGGAACCGGCAGAGGTATTTTATAAAGAAACGAATTCGAAACGGGTGATTGATTATATACTGCACGCGGATTATCGTCTGGGGATTATCCGTTATGCGGAAAATTATGATAAGTATTTCAAAGCGGTGTTTGACGAAAAGGGATTAAATTATGAGTTGATTACGGAGTTTCACTATGTACTGCTTATGAACAGGGAAAGTATGCTTGGTAGAATGAAAGAAATACGTTATCCTGATTTGTGTGACTACATAGAGATTGCGCATGCGGATCCGTATGTGCCGTCGTTGGCATTGGCAGAGGTAAAAAAGGAAGAATTGCCGGATAATATTGAACGCCGTATTTTTGTCTTTGAAAGAGCCAGTCAGTTTGAACTGCTTTCGGAAAATGCGGATACTTTTATGTGGGTATCTCCTGTACCGGATACCCTACTGGAGCGATACGGTCTTGTGCAGAAAAAATGTATGGATAATCAAAAAATATATAAGGATGTATTGATTTATAAGAAGGACTACCGGTTGACGGAGTTAGACAATCTGTTTATCACGGAGCTGTGTAAGGCAAAGCGTCAGTATGTAAGATAAGTGATAGAGTTTATAACGAGGGCTACTTCCTGAGGGAAGTAGTTCCTTGTTTTTTTGGTGATAAAACTGGCGCC
>JAFTPY010000358.1 GCA_017463035.1 Lachnospiraceae bacterium | reverse complement strand
TTATATGTCTCGAGATGGTAGACTTGTTTCTTTGAAAAAGTTCTGCCATCTGATCCAGTGATAACCAGACTGTATCTTCATCAAATGTGGTTTCTATCTTGACTAAACCATCTTCGGTTGTGTACATAATAATATTTGATTTATTCGTAGTCAGGAACCTCCTTGATTTTAATCTATTTATAAGTATATCAGAAAAAGTCATGACTCACAAGATGAAAAGAGAGCGATATAGAATATGTGATTAAAAAGAAACTGGGTAAAATGCCAGATACTATAAGGATTTTCAGTAGAAAATATGCAGAAAAAGTTTGTGAAAGGTGACTAAAAAAGTAGCAGTTGTTTTGTTTAAATTGCTATGACATAACAGCCCGGATTTTCTCCGGGCTGTTGATTCATTATATGATTATTCTACTTCGAATTTCCGAACAATCCTCTGATAATCGAATTTCCGATTTGTCTGCCGATGGCACCGAAAGCACTGGAGGTGGCGCGGCCGATGGTTTTGTTGAACAGTTTTTCGGCGGCCTTTTCTTTTTTCTTCTGCTTTGCGGCTTCTTCCTTTTCTTTTTGCTTTTTGGCGAAGGCTTCTTCTTTTTCCTTCTGCTTTGCGGCAGCAGCCTCTTCTTTAGCCTGTTGCTTGGCAGCGGCTGCTTCTTCTTTGGCACGCAGTTCGGCAGCCTCTTCCTCGGCGTTTTGGGCGGTCAGGACCTCGTAGGCAGAGCGGTTGTCCACGGCCAGGCCGTACTTTTCATCCAAAGGACTTCTTGTAATGACGGAGTTCCGGGTAAAGGCATCCACCGGTCCCATAAGGCTTTGCGGCGGAAGAATAAAGGTGCGTTCCACCATGGTCGGGATACCTTTTTCATCCAGGAAGGATACCAAAGCCTCTCCGACGCCAAGCTCCATAATGGCTTCGGTTGTGTCAAAGGCCGGATTCTGACGGAAGGTCTGTGCGGCGGTACGGACCGCTTTTTGCTCAGCAGGCGTATAGGCACGAAGGGCGTGCTGGATACGGTTACCTAACTGCGCCAGTACCTCGTCAGGAATGTCGCTGGGACTCTGGGAGATAAAGTAAACACCTACACCCTTGGAGCGGATGAGCTTTACCACCTGTTCGATTTTCTGATTCAGAGTCTTCGGCATATCACGGAACAGAAGATGGGCTTCGTCAAAAAAGAACACAAGCTTCGGCTTGTCCGCATCGCCTACTTCAGGAAGCTTTTCGAACAGCTCTGTCAGCATCCAAAGTAAAAATGTTGCATAAAGGAGCGGAGACTGTACCAGTTCAGTGCTGTCTAAAATATTAATCATACCGCGACCGTCTTCGTCGGTGGTAATCCAGTCCGTAAAGTCAAGGGCAGGTTCCCCGAAGAACAAATCACCGCCCTGGCTTTCCAGTGCAAGCAAAGATCGCTGGATGGCACCGGCACTTTGCGGGCTCACATTGCCGTAGGTCAGGGTATATTCCTCACGATGTTCGCTGACGTAGTTTAACATCGCCTTTAAATCCTTCAAATCAATGAGTAACAGGCCGTTATCGTCCGCAACCCGGAATACGATATTTAATACACCCTCCTGCACGGCGGTCAATCCCAACAAGCGGGAGAGAAGAATCGGTCCCATTTCGGAGACGGTAGTACGTACCGGGTGGCCGTTTTTTCCGAAAATGTCAAAGAAACGGGTTGGGAAAGAGGTGTAATTCCAATCCTCGATACCGAACTTAGCGATACGCTTAGACATATCCTCGCTATCTGTGCCCGGTGCACACATACCGGACAGGTCACCCTTAATATCGGCTAAAAATACCGGGACACCGAGGGCGGAGAAAGATTCCGCCAGCACCTTTAAGGTAATGGTCTTACCGGTACCGGTGGCACCGGCGATGAGACCGTGGCGGTTGCCCATCTTCGGATATAAAAACTGCAGGTTATCATTCTTTGCAATCCAGATTTTTCCGTCTTTTACCATGTAGATACCTCCGTGATAATGTATTTGTAGTAGTACACCCGGGAATTGTGAAAAGGGCACCGCGGCGTGCGGCGCCCTTAGAATTTAACCCTGGTTCTGTGCCGCTACCAGTCCCTTACCGCCGTACATCTCGCGAAGCTTCGGCTTCTCGATTTTGCCGGTAGGGTTACGCGGTACATCCGCAAAGATAATTGTGTGCGGACGCTTATAACGCGGGAGAGCATGACAGAAGGTGTTTACGTCCTCCTCGGTCAGGGTGCAACCCGGCTTTACTTCGATGATGGCACCGGTGATTTCTCCGAGACGCTTGTCCGGCAGACCGATAACAGCCACGTCCTTAATGGCGTCGTGCTTACGAAGGAAGTCTTCAATCTGCACCGGATAAATATTTTCACCGCCGCTGATGATAACGTCCTTTTTACGGTCAACCAGGAAGATAAAACCGTCCTCATCCTGCATTGCCATATCACCGGTAAATAACCAGCCGTCTGCCAGCACTTCGTTGGTTGCCTTTTCGTCTTTATAATAGCAGGTCATAACACCCGG
>JAFTPY010000357.1 GCA_017463035.1 Lachnospiraceae bacterium | reverse complement strand
GAATCGCCTTCTCCGTCTCCGTATCCACGGATGCCGTAGCCTCGTCTAAAATCAAAATCTTCGGGTTTGCCAAAATCGCACGGGCAATGGAAATACGCTGTCTCTCACCGCCGGACAGCTGACGTCCCGAGGAACCGATGACCGTATCGTAACCGTCCGGCATACGCAAAATAAACTCATGAGCACTTGCCAGTACCGCAGCCTGAATAATCTCTTCCTTGGTCGCCGTCGGGTTTGCATAAGCAATATTCTGCTCAACCGTCCCCATACAGATATAGGTCTCCTGGGATACCATAGCCACGTTACGGCGTAAATCATAAAATGCCATATCACGCACGTTAATGCCGTCGATTAAAATCTGACCCTCCTGCGGATCGTACATACGGGAAATCAGGTTTACAAGAGTGGTCTTTCCCGCACCGGAACGTCCAACGATACCAAGCATTTCGCCCGGCTTAATATGTAACGTAATATCCTTTAAAATCGGCTTACTGATTTCATAACCGAAGGTCACATGGTCGAGAACAATCTCACCCTCCGGCTCAGTCAGGCGCACAGCCTGCTCCTTTTCCGTTACCTCCGGAATGGAGTCTAAGATTTCGAACATACGCTGGGCACTATTCATACTGTCGGACCAGTTATTAAAGAACCGGGAGAAGAAATCCATCGGTCCGGAAAGCTGTCCCACATATCCGGTAAAGGTAAGTAACATACCCACTTCGAAATAATTCGTTGCCATTACGAACCAAACACCCAAAGCCCAAACAATCAGGTTGATCAACTCTCTCACGCCGGAGAAAACTATCGTAAACTTGTTGTTATAACGGACGATATCCACCTCTGCCTCGGAAAGCTTTTTATTTCCCTTTTCAAAACGGGAAATCTCATTCTCCTGCTGACCGAAAGCTTTTACCACACGGGCACCGGTCAGGTTGTCGTTTACGTTACTGTTTACGGTACGCTCTTTTCTGTGACGCCGTCCGTACAAGCCCCAAAGCTTCGGCCGGAGTTTCATACTGATAAGAAGAGTAATCGGCATCAATACAATGGCCACAATAGCCAGCTGCCAGCGCATGGTAAACATAACAACCAGAGTAGCAACAATTGTGAATCCGTGTACAAACACATACGGCAATACGTCTACGAAAAATCCGGTTACACGGTCCGCATCGCTTAACACACGGGTCATCAAGCTACCGGTCTGTCTGCTCTTAAAGAACTGAATGGACAGCTTTCCCATCTGTTCAAAAACATCCTTTTTCATATCCCTTACAACGCTCACCACTACCTTCGCGGTAATCACGCCGTGGATAATCTGGAAAAGCTGCAATACCAGTCTTGTTAAGAACATCACTACTACAAGAACGGTCAATGCCGTAAATACCTGTATCTTCTCAAGGCCCAGCGGTGCAAGGAAAGTAAGATTCTTCCGTAACACGTAGTCATACAGCACCGTACCGCTTAAATACGGCCAGATAAGATTCAAAAGTGCCGTGACTGCAATACTGATAAACAGCAAAATAATCGCACCGGTATACGGCTTAAAATACGAAAAGGTACGTACAAAAACGGACTTTCTGTCCATACATTTCGGACAAATCTTCCGGTTCATATCCGGATACATCGTTCCGCACTTCGGACAATACTCCTCTTCCTCCGGCTTTTCGTGGGCATCATCTTTTTCCTCTTTGTCAAGATGCTCTAAGCGACGCACCAGTTCATATGCATTTTTGATACATAAATTTGAAAATGCGGCAAGAATACGGTCCGTTCCTTTTACCTTTGCGGTAAGAACGGCACATGCCACCTGACGTTCAATCCTTGTCTCGTCAAGCTCTTCCACGGAATACACCACAAGATTCCACTCGCGCGCTTCCTTCGGCTCATTCGAAACCGGATATCCCTTAAAGATATGCACCTCCGACGGCACTTCCGGAGAAGAGGCTATCGCCAGCTTCTCCTTTGTCAGTACCAAATACCCATCCGCGTACTCACAGGCGGTATTCATATCGGTGCGTGCACCCAATATAATCTGATTTTTTTCGATTCCCTGCCGTTTTAACAGGTCCCAAACCTTTTCCGGCATGTTCGGTATACGCATAATGTTCTCCTTTTATCAGCGATGCTGACGCATCGTCAAAAACACATCAAGTCTCTTTCTCCGGACTTACTTCGGAGGACAGCTTCTACACCTTTTATTCAAATAATTCGTTTCTCTTCTTACTCTTCCGTCTGTGCGGTAACAGAAAGTGCCAGCTCAACCAGCTGCTTGTCGTCTACCACGTTCGGAGCATCCGTCATCAGACAGGAAGCATCCTTTACCTTCGGGAATGCAATAACGTCACGGATAGAGTCTTCTCCCGCCATGAGCATTACAAGACGGTCAAGACCGTATGCAAGTCCCGCATGCGGCGGAACACCGTACTTAAACGCATTCAGTAAGAAACCGAATCTTTCGTAAGCTGCTTCTTTTGTAAATCCTAACTTCTCAAACATCTTTTCCTGTACGTCATTCTGGAAAATACGTACAGAACCGCCGCCGATTTCAGTGCCGTTTAATACGATATCATAAGCCTTTGCACGTACTCTGCCCGGATCCGAATCAATATACTGCCAGTCTTCTTCCATAGGCATAGTAAATGGATGGTGTACGGCTACAAATCGGTCTTCTTCCTCGCTGTACTCAAGGAGTGGGAATTCTGTTACCCAGAGGAAG
>JAFTPY010000356.1 GCA_017463035.1 Lachnospiraceae bacterium | reverse complement strand
TTCCAAGTGGCATCTACGCTTTCCTTATTTAAAGAAACCGGTACAGCCACGATGCTGTTTTTAACGGTAGAAGCAATGGACTTAATACGAAGGGCGTCTACCTTAGGCTGGGAAATTCCCTCCAGTTCGATTACATTTACGTTTAGTTTATCAAGTAGCTTCGGAAGCTCAATTTTTTCTTTGAAGGATAGGGAGAAATCTTTCCCGGTTTGTTTTAACGTTGTGTCACTGATTCTGATTTGGTTCATAATAATCCTCCTTGTTTTTCATTTCGGTGCGTGTTGGCAGTGCTTCGCACTTGCCCCCGGTCTTCACTCCGTTTCGGTCCGTCCAGTACCAACGTCCACCGGACGTTGTGGACCTTCGCGACAAAGCCGCTCAGTCGTGGGCGCTTGCATGAGTGTTGTTTGCGTGCTGACGGTGCTACGCACCAGCCCCCCACTTCGCGACTTTGTCGCTCAGTCGTGGGCGCGTTCGCATGACTGTGCAACTGCCTGGAAGCAAGCTTCCGCAGTTTGCTCGCATGCTCACTTTTGCCTGCACGCAAATAAAAAAGTCCCTGAAACCATACGGTTTCAAGGACGAATAAACGATTCGCGGTACCACCTTGCTTACAGCCGCCTTACGACGAACTGTCTCTCTCGGACTCAACCAAGCCCATAGCCGATAACGAGGCTGACCGTACTCCACTACGCAAATAAAAATTCTTCGCAGAGTCGACTCGGGAGTGAGATTGCTAACTTTCATCCGTACCGGTTCGCACCAACCACCGGCTCTCTGAAACCCTCAAAAAAGAAGCATAATTCCGTCACAGTCGTTCTTATTAATTAGAAACTGGGGTCATTATAACACGCCAACGTGATAAAGTCAACTAAAAAAATAAAATTCTTTACAGCAAAAATAAAAAAAGTTAAAATAAAAATGTAGTTTTCCCAAAATAATCCTTAGTATATAAGTGAAGGAGGTGATACAGGTGTTAGATGAAGAGATCATCGAGCTGTTTTTCAATCGTTCCGAAGAAGCGCTTAAGGAACTGAAGGAAAAGTACGGCAAGATATGTCTGCAGACTTCATATAACATTCTGGACAATTACTTCGATGCAGAAGAATGTGTAAATGATAGTTATCTCGGCGTATGGAATGCTATTCCGCCGACGAGACCGAAGCCGTTGCTTACTTACGTATTAAAAATAGTAAGGAACGTGTCACTGACCCGTTATCAAAAGAATCACGCTCAAAAGAGAAACAGTTCTTATGATGTGGCGATGGAAGAGCTGGAAGAGTTTCTGGCAGCCCCGGACAGTGTGGAAAGCAGAATGGAACTCCGGGAGCTGGCGGGAAATATCGAGACCTTTCTGGATTCGTTGAGTTCTTTGAACCGCGTTATTTTTGTTCGGAGATATTGGTTCTATGATAACTATATGCAGATTGCAAAGAAGGTAGGTCTGTCGGAGAAAAATGTGTCGGTAAGACTCACACGCTTGAGAAAACAGCTGAAGGATTATTTAGAGGAAAGGGGAAACTTTGTATGAAAAAGAATAAAATGGCGGAAGCCATTGATCTCTTAGATGAAAAATATGTAACGGAAGCGGCGGAATATAAGCCAAAAAAGAAAAATATCCGTCCGGCGGTCATGAGCTTTATGGCGATGGCGGCATGTCTTGTATTGGTTCTCGGAATCGGTGCGCTTCGCAATAAGCAGACGAATCCGGTGCAGGAGGCGGAAGCGGCGGCAATTGTAAGCATTGATGTCAATCCGAGTATTGAGCTCACGGTAAATAAGAAGGACAAGGTAATGTCTGCCACAGCACTGAATGAAGACGCAAAGATTGTGCTCAGTGATATGGATTTGAAAAACGTTGATTTGGATGTCGCATTAAACGCAATTATGGGGGCACTTTTAAAGAACGGTTATTTGGATGAAGTATACAATGCGGTAAACATTTGTGTGGAAGAGGATGACGCGGAGCGCGCCAACGAGCTGGGAGAGAAGGTTTCAAACGAAATCAGCAGCATTTTTGATAAAAACGATTTGATCGGTGGCGTGAATACGCAGCTGTGCTCCAAAGATGATGAGCTAAAGAAGCTTGCCGACAGTTACGGTATTTCCGTAGGTAAGCTGAATCTGGCACAACAGGTAGCGGAAAATGCAGGGGTAGCTCTTGAGGTGGCAGTGACCCTTTCTGTGTCCGAATTGTGGGATCTTCTGGATGCGGAAAATATTGTGCTGATTACCAGAGAAGAAGCACTTCGGATTGCATTGGAGGATGCGGGCGTTTCCATGTCCGAGCTTACGGTTGCGGGACAGAAAATTCAGGAATCCGCGGGCGTTTACACCTATATCGTAAGATTTACCGTGGGTGACAACAGAAAGTATGAATATAAGATTGATGCGGTAAAGGGAACGGTACTTACCTGCGAGATGGAAATTATCGTAAATGAGACAACTCCGACAGCAACGCCTGCACCGACGGCAACGCCTGTACCGACCGCAACCCCGGCCCCGACGCCGACGACTGCGCCGGATGCCACTGCGACGCCTGTACCGACGGCAACGCCTGTGCCGACCGCGACCCCTGTGCCGACCGCGACCCCTGTGCCGACCGCGACCCCGGTTCCGACGGCAACGCCGGTACCGACAGCGACTCCGACGCCGGAAATTACAAAGATTCAGGCAATGAATCTGGCATATCAGGATGCGGAAGTAACCACAAACGATGCAAAGCTTACAAAGCTGACGTATATGTCTTTGGACAGAGAATATCATATCGAGTTTACGGTAGGTTTGTTTGATTATGTATATGTATTAAGTTCTGTGGACGGAAGAGTTATCCGTAAGGAGATGATTGATAATACGGTAACGGAAACCCCGGAAGACAGTACCGTAACCGAAACGAAGATTACCGCAGATAAGGCTCTGGAACTTGCACTCGAGAAAGCAGGCGTACAGATGGCGGATTTGACAAAGTGCGACATTAAGTATCATAACAAGAAGGATGGTGCGGAATTCAACATTCATTTCCATGTGGACAAAGACCACTATGAAACCATTGTAAACGCATTGACCGGAGAGGTGACGGAAAAGAAGAAGCCGAAGGAGAAAGAAGAAAAGCCGACACCGGTACCGCCGCATGAGAAGGAAGATCCGGTAAAGCCGGCAGGCCCGAAGGATAAGGCAGAAGCAGCAAAGCCGGTACCGCCGCATGAGAAGGAAGCGGAGAACTCCAAGGTGACGGTGACTTTGGAAAAGTAAGCATGCTTAAATAATATGGCCATATAGGAAGAGGCTCTCTTTGGAAAAAAGGGGGCTTCTTCTGCGTGTCGGAGTTCGGAAGGATGCGGTTACGATAAGGGGAGCTTATTGACAGATGACGGTAGTTCGCGCTATAATATAACAGATAATGAATGAGCAAGGGGGGATGAGCATGAGTCATACCAAAAAAATGATTGCTCCGATCATTATAGCCGCTCTGATGTTGCTTTACTACATAGGAATTGTTTTGTTATTCCTTTTTGTTGACGGAGTCCCGCTTGCGTTAAAGCTTCTTATGGTTGCGGGACCTCTTGCAATATGCGGAGTGACAATCGGAGTGCTGGTCAGCAGAATTAGGGAAATCGAAGGAGGAGAAGAGGATGATCTTAGTAAATACTGATTATATTTCCGGAAAAGAATTGGAAATGCTCGGTTTGGTGAAGGGGAGCACGATTCAGTCCAAACACATCGGACGTGATATTGCCCAGAGCTTCAAGACGATTGTAGGCGGTGAATTGAAGGCGTATAATGAGATGATGAACGACGCAAGAGCTTTGGCGACCAAGAGAATGGTGGCAGAGGCAGAAGGCTTGGGAGCCGATGCAATCGTGAATGTCCGTTATGCTTCCGCGGCGGTGATGCAGGGGGCAGCAGAAGTAATGGCATACGGAACCGCAGTGAAATTTAAATAGAGAAGAAGCTAGGTGGCGCCGATGTAAGGTGTCGGCGCCTTTTTTATGCTTTTGTCATACGAGGAGGCGGTTAAATTGGGTAAGTTTAATCGAAATGTAAGTACAAATTTATTACATATGGTCATTGACTGTTGTATGATGGCGGTGGCTTTTTTGCTGGCTACGATTATTGTTGGTTTGTCTTTGGGCGATTCGTTACGTCAGTACGGTCCGGTGGGTGCGTTGTTTATCATGATTTTTCTGTTGATGAATAAGGATGCCCGCAGCTATAATGTTACAACCTTTTTTTATGTAGACAGAACTTTAATCAATATTACGAAGTCGTTCCTGATTGCGTTGGTGCCGGTTTCACTGATTGTTTACGATTATGTAAAAAAGAGTGATTTCGATATGTGGTTTTACGGCTCGTATGTAATTCTTTCCTATGTGTCGGTGATTATCAGTGCATTTACCGTACGTTATTTGGCAACTCATGCCAAAATCAATGCACCGCGTGTATTACTTGTAGGAGATATCGATCGTTTTGATACCTTTAAGAAATATTTATTTAAAAGTAATACTACGGTAAAGCTTATCGGTTACGTCAGCATGGAAGAGACGGGAGATGAGCGTTATTTGGGATCGGTAAAGGATTTGGAAAGAATTATGCATGAGAACGGTATCGGTCAGGTGTATATTATGCATCGAAAGACGGATATCGTAGATTTGCAGGAATATATTGACGTATGTTTGGATATGGGTGTGTCTGTTCGTGTAATTATGAGTGTGTTTAAGGCACACGGGGCACAACGTTATGTCAGCAGTGTGGGTACTTATCCGGTAATTACCTATCACAGAGTATGTCTGGATGATTCCTCCAGAGCCGTGAAGCGGATTATTGATATTATTTGTAGTTTGATCGGCATTCTTGTTTTCTCGCCGATTATGTTGGTAACTGCGATTGCTATTAAACTGGAATCGAAGGGACCGGTAATTTTTAAGCAGAAAAGAGCCGGTCTTAACGGTCGGATTTTCAAGATGTATAAGTTCCGCAGTATGTGTGTGGATGCGGAGGAATTAAAGGCGAAGCTGCAGGAACAGAACGAAGTAAAAGACGGCATGATGTTTAAGATAAAGGACGACCCGCGTATTACAAAGGTGGGTAAGTTTATCCGGAAAACCAGCATCGATGAGCTGCCG
>JAFTPY010000355.1 GCA_017463035.1 Lachnospiraceae bacterium | reverse complement strand
GGAGAAGGTTCATCCATACTTCCAGAGGATAGGTGGTATCTGCCGGTACATCCATCGTCCAGACATCCCAGTCCACACCGTCCAGAATGGATTGCTTGGGAGTGAGAAGCCGGTCCGGGGCGGCATAATCAAGGGCAGTCATTGCGGTCAGCAGTTTGATGGTGCTGGCCGGATAAATAAACTTCTCACCGTTATAGGAGAGGAGGGTTTCTTTGGTTTCCGCATCTGCAATCACATAGGAATACCCGGAAAACTTCGGAAGGCTGTCTGTAATACCGTTGGTTGCGTAAATTGCCGGTGCCTCTGTCGGCTTTTTGGTAGGAGCCGGAGTGGCAGTGACCTTTGGAATCGGTGTAGCAGTCGGCTCCGGAGTAGCGGTCGGTGTCGGGACCGGTGTGGCGGTTGGCTCCGGAGTTACAGTAGGGAGCGGTTCCGGTGTGGCAGTCGGCTCCGGAGTTACGGTAGGAGTCGGGACCGGTGTGGCGGTTGGTGCCGGAGTCATAGCTTCCGTGGGAACGGTCGTGACAGTCGGTTCCGGAGAGGCCGTTGCTGTCGGAGAAGGACCGCTTGCCGGTTGTGAACAGCCGACGGTAACCATACTTATAATGCAAATCAAAAGTGCCGGAAGAATCAGGCGATGTAAGATGTATTTATGTTTTTTCATAAAGGGAGTCTCCGTTTCATTGGTATCGATACTTTTATTCTATCTTATTTTGTCGGGAAATACAACAAGGGAGAGTATCATGATATGAAAAGTGATAGGAAAATATAGGTGCAGGATGGGAGGAAGTGTGTTATACTTTTAGGCGGAAGATAAAGTCGGATTTATATCGGAGGGAGTATACCTATGAAAAAAGCAAAGCTTGTACTGGCGAATTTTGACGCCAGAATACCGAATGTCAGTCTCAGACCGAAGAACCTGTCTACCAAGGTGACGGTTTCGTGTAAGATGTATGATGAAGTATCCTGTGAGAAGAAAACCGTAAAGCTTCTTTTCACCGGTGTTGCCGCCATTGATTTCCGGGTGAATTATTTTGACAATATGATCGGTGCGGAAGTTATGGGCTTGTATCAGATTGAAGATAGGTCCTTTGTTGAAAAGCTGGTGAAGGATATATTTGAGAGAAGAAAGGAAATCTATCTTCTGGAAGGGGACTATGATTACGACGAAAATGAACCGGCGGATATGCTGAACGTGATGGATTTGCAAGGAAATTTCATGCGGGAGATTGACAATTACAGTGCCTATATCCAAAATGTAGATGCCGGTGTGTATATTATTGTTGCAAAGGATATGCAGGTGATAGGATAAGTTACGAAAGGAGATTCCTTATGTTCCAAAATAAAATCATCGTCGTGACCGGCGGTGCCAACGGTATCGGCAAATGTATCACAGAGGAGTTTCGCAAGGCCGGAGCGATTGTGTGTGTGATTGATAAAGCTCCCGGAGAGCATTTTGTAGGGGATATTGCGGACAAGGAAGTGCTGGAAACGTTTGCGAAAGAGGTAACGGAGAAGTACGGCAGGGTGGATGTGTTGGTAAACAATGCGTTGCCGATCACCAAAGGAATTGACGAGTGCAGCTATGAGGAATTTGAGTATGCCTTGGCGGTAGGCGTGACAGCACCGTTTTATTTAACGAAGTTGTTGGTGCCGTTCTTTTCGGAAGGAGCGTCGGTCATTAATATTTCTTCTTCCAGAGACCGGATGAGCCAGCCTCAGACCGAGAGTTATACGGCAGCGAAAGGAGGCATTGCGGCGCTGACCCATGCACTGGCAGTGAGTTTGTCGGGAAAAGTTCGGGTAAATTCTATCTCCCCGGGCTGGATTGACACCACAGGCAGCACCTTCTCAGGGCCGGATGCGGTACAACAGCCGGCAGGCAGAGTGGGGAATCCTCTTGACATTGCCAATATGGTCTTATTCCTTGCATCGGAGAAGGCAGGCTTTATTACCGGAGAGAATATCTGTATCGACGGTGGCATGACGAAGCTTATGGTGTATCATGGAGACCATGGATGGACGCTGGAAAGTTAAGCATTTCGTCATAGAAAAGTCACAAATAAAGGTTATAATCAGAGCAATGATATTTATTTCAGAAGGAGACGAATTATGAGAAGGTATACGAGAAAGTCGGTTGCGCTGTTACTGGCAATGTTGGTGCTGGGAGTTGCCGCTTGCGGTAATCAGGGCGAGAAGCAACCGCAGAATGATAACGTAGTGGGAGAGCAGACCCCGGGAGACAGCGCAAGCCAGAGCGGAGATGTGCAAGAAGAGCAGACTCCGGGAGACGCCGTAAATCAGGGAGCGGATGCACAGGATAAGCAGGATGAGTCCTTGGCCGGTAACGAGGATGCTGCCGGAGACAACAGCGGTGCTGCAGAAAGCGGAGATAACGCGGATGCTTCGAAAAGCGGAGACAAGACCGGTGGGGTTACCACCGTGGTTTTGAGCGATTCCGGGATTACGGTGGACGGAGACGGTTGTGATGTGAGAGAGGACCGTTTGAAAATCGAAGAAGCCGGTACCTACGAAATCAGCGGTACCTTGTCCGATGGCTATATTTACGTGAATGTGGATAACGAGAGCGAAGTGCATATTATTTTAAACGGCGTGAAGGTGCATAATGCGGATAGTGCGGCGTTCTACAGTAAGAAGGCAGCAAAGGTTACGGTGACGCTTGCCGCAGGTACGGAGAATGTGTTCACTGACGGGGCAAACTATGTGTTTGAGCCGGAAGAGGACGAGCCGGACGCTACCTTCTTTGCAAAGCATGATTTGGTCATTGAAGGCGAAGGTAAGTTAAAGGTGGTTGCCAATTACGGTGACGCCATCAAGGGCAAGGATTCCCTGTACATCAACGGCGGTGTCATTGAGATTGATGCGGTGGACGACGGTATTACCGGCAGAGATTTGTTGCAGATTACCGACGGTACGATTACGGTACGTTCTCAATCCGATGCAATTAAGTCCAGCAACGACGTAGATCCGACATTGGGTAATGTGATTATCGACGGTGGTGTGATTACCGCCATCGGTGATTCCGATGATATTCAGGCAGAGAACCGCGTCATTATCAACGGCGGTACTCTTTCCTTAGGTGACGGAGAGGACGGCATCCAGTCGGGAAATGCAACAGAGATGAACGGCGGAACGGTGACCTCGGTGAAGTAGTCAGAGAATAAATATATTTAGAAAAGGCTTCGATGTCGGCAGGATATGCCGGATACCGAAGCCTTTCTTTATGCTATAAGAAAAAAATTAAAATAAACAGTATATAACACTTGACAACAGTGTTAAACTGTTATATACTGTTTAATGTCAGGAGGATGATCACCTATGAATATTATAATTAACAACTCGTCTATGACGCCTATCTATGAGCAGATAGTGTCACAGATGAAGGAGAAGATAATGACCGGCCAGCTCAAGCCGGACACAATGCTTCCGTCGGTAAGAACGTTGTCCAAGGATTTGCGTATCAGCGCTCTTACGGTAAAGAAAGCGTACGATGCCATGGAACAGGAGGGTTACATCGTAACCGTCCACGGCAAAGGAAGCTTTGTGGCGAATATGAATCCCAACATTGCGCTGGAGGAAAAGCAAAAGGAAGTGGAAAAGCTCTTCGAGCAGGGAATCCGGAAAGCAAGAGAGTGCGGGATGTCTACCGAGGATACGCAGGAGTTGTTTTTGGTTGTGTTAGGCGATTTTGAGTAGGTTTGTTGTAAAATTGGAGGGAAAGAAAATGTTATTAAAGCTTGAGAATGTAAAGAAGAAATACGGTTCCTTTGAACTGGATTGTTCCATGGAAATTAAGAGCGGTCAGGTGACCGGTCTCATCGGCAGAAACGGTGCCGGAAAGAGTACCACCTTTAAGTCGGTTCTGGGATTGATTTATCCGGACAGCGGTGATATTGAGATGTTCGGAAAGAAACTGTCCGAGATTACGCCGGAGGACAAAGAGCAGTTAGGTGTAGTACTGGCCGAGGCCAACGCCTGCGAGATGTTTACCGCAAAGGATTTGCTGCCGGTTTTAAAGGCAATGTACAAACATTTTTCGGAGCGTGAGTATCTGGAAAGATGTAAACAGTATGATATTCCGATGGATAAGCCGTTAAAGGAATTTTCCACCGGTATGAAGGCAAAGTTTAAGATTATTATGGCACTTTCCCATAATGCGAAGCTTTTGATTCTGGACGAGCCGACGGCGGGGCTGGATGTGGTAATGCGGACGGAACTTCTCGATATGCTGCGGGAGTACATGGAGGATGAAAATAATGCGATTCTCATTAGTTCCCATATTGCTACGGATTTGGAAGGTCTTTGCGATGATATTTACATGATTTCCGACGGTAAAATCGTGCTCCATGAGGAGACGGACGTGTTGCTTTCGGAGTACGGCGTGTTAAAGGTAACCGAAGAACAGTACGAGAAATTAGACAGAGAGTATATTTTGGCAACAAAGAAAGAAAAGTTCGGCTATCTCTGTCTGACAAACCGGAAGGATTTTTATCAGGAGAATTATCCGCAGATTGCCATTGAAAAGGGAAATATTGATGATCTGATTATGATGATGGGAAAGAGAGGAAAGTAATATGAAGGGCTTATTGATTAAAGATTATAGAATACTTACAAAGCAGAAGATAATTTTAATACTTATAGTAATCATGGGAGTGTTGCTTCCGTTCGGTTCGGATGACGGATCTTTTTTGACAAACTATGCAATTTTGGTGTTGTCGCTGTTTTCGCTTTCCACGATTAGTTATGACGAAATGAACGGCGGGTTGTTGTTCTTACTTTCCTTACCGGCTGACAGAAAGATGTATGTAAAAGAAAAGTATATTTTTACCGGCTTGAATATGGTGATTTCGTCGCTTTTTTCTCTTGGTACAGGGTATGCGGCAGCTTTGACAAAACAAACGGGGGAAGGTATCGACAGTCTGGCTTTGGGAGTTACGGGAACCGTACTTGTAATAGGAATAATGATTTCTGTAGCAATTCCGTTGACATTGAAATTCGGCGCAGAAAAGGGACGTATGCTTATAGCTATAGCAACGATGGGTGTGGGTGCTGTTATCATTATTGCTTATAAGACACTTACGGATGTATTTCACATTGATTTAGTCGGCGGTTTAGGAAAACTGCTGGGCGGAATCGAATCCGAAGCGGCAGTAAACGGTATCCTGATAGGCGGTCTGTTGCTTATATTGTTACTGGTGTTGTTCTGCTCCTATCTGATTTCGAACCGGATTATGAGAAAGAAGGAATTCTAAGAAAAAGGGAAATTGGAGGAATCGTAGAAAAAGTTTTGAATTTTAAAAATATCGGTTGACATTCGTTGACCGTTATGCTATGATGAAACTCCAACTTCATAAGAAACGTATTTTATACGAGATGGAATAAGAGTATAAAAAGACAGTATTGCAAGAGAGTTTTCTTTTAAAATACTGTCTTTTTCTACGATAAATACCATCGGTAATATACCGGCAAAATCCGGTATAACCAGACCGACTTGGCAAGATATGATGTCAATAGACATCGCAAAGTATAACTACCAGGAGGAAGTAACAATGATTACGATGGAACATGTATGCAAGTCGTACAAGGTTGCAAAACGAAAGGCGGGCTTAGGAGAAGTCTGCAAATCTTTCTTTCGCAGGGAGCATGAGGTCGTTCATGCCCTAAAAGATGTGAGCTTTACCATCGGCGAGGGCGAAATGGTCGGGTACATAGGACCAAACGGCGCCGGAAAGAGCTCCACTATCAAAATTCTAAGCGGAATATTAACCCCGGATTCCGGAACCTGTCGCGTTGACGGACGGATCCCTTGGAAGAACCGGACCGAGCATGTAAGACAAATCGGCGTGGTGTTCGGACAGCGTTCCCAGCTTTGGTGGGATATTCCGGTCATAGATTCCTTTGAACTGTTAAAGGAAATCTATTCTGTTTCCAAAGAAAATTACAATCGAAAACTGGAGGAATTGACGGAACTTTTACAATTATCCGAAATTCTGAAAACTCCCACAAGACAATTGTCTTTAGGACAACGAATGCGTTGCGAAGTGGCGGCATCTCTCCTTCACGAGCCGAGGATTTTGTTTTTGGACGAGCCTACCATCGGTCTGGATGCGGTGTCAAAGCTGGCGGTGCGGGATTTTATCAAAAAGATGAACCGGGAACATAAAACCACGGTGATTCTGACCACCCACGACATGCAGGATATCGAGGCAATTGCGGAACGGGTGATTTCGATCGGCAAAGGGCAGATACTGCTGGACGGAAGTCTGCAGGACCTTCAGACGGCAGCGGGGGTGTTCGACGTGGCAGAAGGTTCGGAAAATGTGCCGGGTGGAGATTCCAAAGCAATTGAGAAAGAGAATACAGCGACGCAGTCCGGAATAAACCTCGACCACGTGATGGCAGCCCTCTACAAGAAACTGGATATTATGTAGGAGGGTGCGATGAAAAAATATTGGATGTTTTTCAAGGTCCGCTTTGCGTCCGGACTTCAGTACCGGATGGCATCGGTGACAGCCCTGTCCACACAGTTGATTTGGGGTATTATGGAGTGCCTGGCCTACAAGGCCATTGCGGAAGCTATGGGAACGGGACTTCCTATGGAATATTCCTCTATTGTAACTTATGTATGGTTAAAGGAAGCGTTTCTGGCGTTGTTTTTGACCTGGACCGGAGATAAGGACATTTTCGCTTTGATACAAAGCGGCGGAGTTTCTTATGAGTTGTGTCGTCCGGTTTCCGTGTATTCCATGTGGTTTTCCCGCATTGTGGGAGGACGTGGAGCAGAGGCTTTACTTCGGAGCATTCCGATACTCATTTGTGCGTTTTTGCTTCCGGGAACCTTGCGGATGAGTCTTCCGGTCAGCATTGAGGCATTTGTGTTGTTTTTGGTTACGTTAGTGCTTGCCGTAGGTGTTGCGGTGGCTCTTTGTATGTTTGTAAATATGCTTTGCTTTTTCACTATTTCTCCGCAGGGGTGGCGTATGGTGTTGCTTGGTTCCGCAGATTTCTTTATGGGAAACATTATTCCCCTTCCTTTCTTTCCGGAGAACTTTCGTAAGGTGGTGGAGTGGCTTCCCTTTCCTTATATGCAGAATGTTCCGTTCCGCGTATACAGCGGGGATTTGCCGGTGGCCGATTTGGGACCGGTGGTGGCAAAGCAGGTGCTGTGGCTGGTGATTTTGGTGGCAGCGGGCCTGCTTACATGGAAACAGGTTGAGAAAAAGATTGTGGTACAGGGAGGGTGATGAGATGAGTCTGAGAAAAAGTATTTCCTTGTATATCCGCTATGCTGCCGTGTGTGTCAGAAGCATTATGGAGTATAAGCTTTCCTTTGGGCTGATGATATTCGGCCGGTGTATGATTGCTTTTACCGAGTTTCTTGCCATTCGGTTTTTGTTTGACGGTCTTACGGAAATCAAAGGCTATACCTATGGGGACGTGCTGCTTTGTTTTTCCGTAATCCATATGTCTTTTACCCTGTCGGAATTAATCGGCAACGGGTTTAAGACGTTTTCGGGAATTGTAAAAAGCGGGGAATTTGACCGGATGCTTTTGCGTCCATGCAGTCCGATTTTGCAGATTATCGGAACACGGTTTGAAATCGGCAGAACCGGTCCTCTGATTACGTCCACCATCACTCTTTGTCTCGGAATAAGAGAAAGTCAGGTGCATTGGAATTTTCTGACGGCGTTCACACTGCTTCTTATGATACTGGGCGGAACCCTTTTATTTATCGGGCTGTATATGTTGGGGGCCAGCTTCTGTTTCTTTACCATTGAGGACACGTCCATTCTCAATGCGCTGACCTATGGCGCAAAGGAACACGGCAAGTATCCCATTGATGTGTACGGAAGGGGTGTGCTTCGTTTTTGTACCTTCGTGATTCCTTACACGCTGGTGCAGTACTATCCGCTACAGTTTCTGTTGGGACGTAGTACAAGCTGGGTATTGGGACTGTGCCCGGTAGGTGTGGTAGTGTTTCTGGCGATTTGCTACGGAGTGTGGTGTGCAGGTGTGAGAAATTATAAGTCCTGCGGGTCGTAGGGGAGTGCAGGGAATCATTGCACTGAGATTGGAAACTGCGAACAGGAATGTAAAAACGGTAAGAGGAAGGAGCGAAAACGATGAGAGATTACAGTAAACAAAACAAAGCAGCTTGGGAGTATAATGCCTATGAGTTTTGGGTAAAACACAGCGGAACCCCTGAGGAACGGGCGAAACAGGATGTGGAAAATCCGGTTAAAATGTTACGGAAGTATGCGGTCTACTTTGATACATATCAGGGAATTAAGGTGGCAAATATTTGCGGGTCCTGCGGGAAAAAGGCAATTCCTCTTTCCTTACTCGGAGCAGAGGTGACGGTGTTTGATATTTCCGAGGATAACAAACGTTACGCGCTGGAAACGGCAGCGGCGGCAAAGACGAGAATCGATTATGTGGTAGGGGACGTTCTGGATATTGACATGAAAACCTACGGAGGTTACTT